>NZ_JBAWHJ010000218.1:0-5068 GCF_049593775.1 Dokdonella sp.
CCGGATTTGAATTCCTGGCTTGAGGGACTTGCTGGCTCCTCCATCAAGCTGATGCCCTGGAACCCCTTCGGATTCGACCATCAACAGGCGCTACCAGGGTGACAAGGCGAGCCGCACTGAAAGCTGCAATCACCTTGTTCGCAGAGTCCCGGGCCAGCACCATGCCTGGCTACCCGTCGTCCCACTCCCCGTCCTGTTCGGCTATCTTGATCTCCGACAACCACGAAATCAGCTGAGTTTCCTGTTGCCCGGCTTTCAAACTCGCTGGTTGACGGCACAATGTGCAAGGCGGACCCCAACGGTTGGCCATTTCATCATCAACCGCAGCGAGCCCGAGACCCCATGCAACGAATGCCCAGGCTGTTCGACCGCTATGCACTGGCGCTGGTGGCGACCGTATTGCTTGCGGCGATCTTGCCTTGCAGCGGGACTGTAGCCGATGTGTTCGATGTAGTAACTCCGCTCGCTATTGCCTTGCTGTTCTTTCTGCATGGAGCCCGTCTCTCGCGTGACGCGATCATTGCCGGCCTGATTCATTGGCGACTGCATCTGCTGGTTCTGGCTTGCACCTATGCGATGTTTCCCCTGCTCGGATTGGGCATCGAGGCGTTGCTGCCTGCCGGCGTTCTTGCGCCCGACTTGATGATCGGCGTGCTGTTCCTCTGTGCATTGCCGTCAACCGTGCAATCTTCGATTGCATTCACCTCGATCGCCCGTGGCAATGTGGCCGCTGCTGTTTGCAGCGCCTCCCTGTCCAACCTGCTTGGCGTGTTCATCGCCCCCGCCCTGGTCGCGTTGTTGCTGCATTCAGGGAATTCAAGCGGACTGGCGCTGGGCTCGATCGGCAAGATTGTCATGCAGTTGTTCCTGCCGTTTATCGCCGGCCATCTGGCACGTCCGTTGATCGGGACGTTCGTCGATCGCAGCCGACGCCTGCTTGCCTATACCGACCGGGGAACGGTGCTGCTGGTTGTCTACGTCGCGTTCAGTGCGTCGGTAGTCGACGGATTGTGGAAGCAATTGCCGTTGTCTTCGCTGCTGTTGCTGCTTGCCGTTGTCACACTGCTGCTTGTTCTGGCGCTGGTGCTCACCACATTCCTCAGCCGCCGTCTCGGCTTCAGCCGCGAGGACGAAATCGCCATTGTTTTCTGTGGCTCGAAGAAAAGCCTGGCCAGTGGCGTTCCGATTGCGAACATCCTGTTTGCCGGAAATCCCGCGCTGGGCATGATCGTGGTTCCGGTACTGCTTTACCACCAGATCCAGCTGATGGCGTGTGCGGTGCTTGCACAGCGCTATGCGCGCCCAGCCGATCACGCCACCAGAGCGCCCACGATGCCACCCAGCTAGCAGCGTCGGGCGACAAACAAGCGGTATCGCAAGAGCGGACATCGAAGTCCGCGATCAGAGCCGGCTGCTGGGCAACTTGCTGATTCGCTGATCGGCACTGCAACTGCCCCGGCGCAGGGATCTTCTACAGATAGTGATCTACCAGCAAAAAGGCGAACAAGGCCATCAGGTAGATGATCGAGTAGTTGAAGACCTTCATCGCGAACCATTCATTGGGCGGGTTCAGGAGACGAATGGCGTAGTAGAGGAATCCCGCGCCAAGTACCAGCGCACCACCAAGATAGAACAGACCGCTCATTCCGGTCAGATAGGGCAGCAAGGTCACCAGAAGCAGCAGAATCGTATACGCGAGAACATGCCAGCGGGTGTAGGTAACCCCGTGCGTAACCGGCAACATCGGCACCTGTGCGCGTGAATAGTCCTCCACGCGAAAGATCGCAAGTGCCCAGAAGTGTGGTGGCGTCCACACGAAAATGATCAGGAACAACAGCAACGCATAGGGGTGAACCTCGCCGGTGACGGCGACCCAGCCAAGCAGGGGTGGTGCCGCACCTGCCGCACCTCCGATGACGATGTTTTGCGGCGTGGCGCGCTTCAGGAAGGCCGTGTAGACAATCGCATACCCGATCAGCGAGGCGAACGTGAGAGCGGCCGTCAGCGGATTGACCAGGGTGACGAGAATCGTCATTGAAAGAATGCCGAGCACGACCGCGAATATCAGTACCTGGATCGGCTTCAGCGTTCCGGTTGCCAGAGGCCTCTGCGAGGTGCGCGCCATCAGCCGATCGATGCGCTGGTCGATCAGATGATTGATTGCGGCCGCCGATGCCGCGGCGAGCCAGATACCAATGAATCCAGCCACCGATTCGCGCAACGGCGGCCAACCCGGCACCGCGAGAAACATGCCGATGATCGCGGTGAACACGATCAACGCAACGACGCGCGGCTTGGTCAGCTCAAGGTATTCGTGGGCGATCGATGCCATGTATGTCAGTTGCCGAGAGAAGAGGATGCGTTGTGCACGGTAGCTGCTCAGGCTTCCATGGTCACGCGCCGCTGCGTACTCGCAAGGGCGGTCACCATGATCAGAAGGAGCAGGACGGCGACGGCGACGTGCGCAACTGCCACGCCGAGTGGCAAGCCAAGCTTGATGTTGGCGATACCCAGAACGACCTGCACAAGCACGCCAAGACCGAGCGCCAGTGACAGTTTGCGCCGTCCTGAGCGCGCCAGTCGGTATGCCAGCCAGCCGAAATAGAAGAATACGACCAGCGCACCCAGGCGATGAGCCATCTGGATGGCATTGCGTGCGGCGACATCCAGCACACCGCCCTCGTAGTCGATACCGATACCACGCCAGAGGACGAACCCTTCCCTGAAGTCAGTCTCAGGCCACCATTGGCCCTGGCAAGTCGGGAAATCGAGACCACAGGTGAGCGCCGCATAGTTGGCACTGGTCCAGCCACCCAGTGCGATCTGAACACCGAGCAGGACAATCCCGATTGCGACAAGCCGGCGAATCGAGGAGCCCTGCCCATTGTCGACACCGATGCCGCACAAGCGGATTGCCACATAGCTGGCCAGGGCAAACGTCGTCAGCCCACCCAGCAGATGGCCCATGACGACCACTGGTTTCAATAGCCAGGTGACCGTCCACATGCCGAGCATGGCCTGGAAGATCACTACTGACAGCAGTATCACCGCGACACGCCACGGAGCAGCGCGATCCAGCCTCGCGGCGGCGATCACGGGAAGCAGCAAGGCCACTACGGAGCAGGCGGCGGAAACCGCGTGCGCCCCGTGCCTGTAGGCAAAAATTCCGATTGCCGCCGACACTGCGGCGAGAACAACCATCAACACGATGACCTTGCGCCGCCATGCGGCCGTCAAAGCCAGCCCGAGAATCAGCACACCGAGGAACCCGGCGACCATGCGGTGTCCCTGCTCGCGCCAGGTCTTGTGCGATTCAACCGGCCTTTCCGGAAACGCTTCGTTGGCGCTGACGATTTCCTGTTCGTGGCCCGGCCATGTGGCCTTGCCATAGCAAGTCGGCCAGTCGGGACATGACAAGCCCGCGTGGCTCAAGCGCACGAACGCGCCGAACACGATTACGCAAAAGGCGACGATCGCGACCAGCGACGCGAGGCCGGCGGTGCGTGAGAACCCGGACCCCATCTTCACTTCGTTACCTTGGCAAGATCCTTGCGCAAGCCACTTGCGTTGAATCCGTTGGCGTAGTGGGTCAAGGCGATTGCATCAGGCTTGACCAGGACAACCGCAAGGCCGTCATCAGCGTCGGGCGCCCATTCCGCGAACTCGTTGTCGAGGTCCTTGCCGACATCCCATGCTTGCATCAAGGCTCCGGCATCCGCGCCCACAGGCGGCGTACCCAGATAGAGCAGTCGTACCCGATTGGCACGCTGATTGAGTGAAATCTTCGCACGGTGAAGCTGGTCGAGCTGGCTCATGCATTCCTCTGCACAACGCCGGCCAGGGATGGCGACCACGCTCCAGCGCCAGTCCGGATCGTGCCATTCGAGACGTGTACCATCCGCCAGTTCGACAGGAACCTTGTCGACCACGCGTTGCGGAACAATTCCCTCGCCGTAACTGCGTCCATCTGGCACCCAGCCAGAGAACACCAAAAGTGCAGCCACGCCCATTGGCAGGATGAACAGCGAAGCAAGCAGGACAAGCTGCAGGCGTTTCCGGTTTCTTGTCTGCATCATCAGGACTCTTTTTTGGGGCGCCGCCAATGCAGCACGATGAAGATCACAAGTGCTGCGAGCGCAAAGCAGAACCATTGAAAGGCATAGCCGAGGTGTTTCTCCGGAGGAATGATCTGCGGCGTCCACTCGCGCAGGAATCCAGAATCTTCATCTGCGTCAAGCAATAGCACGCGCGAATCGATCTGCCGCCCCAGATCCTCTCCGATTTCCACCGTGTCAATATAGATACTCAATTTCGGCCAGCTCGCTTGTTTCGGCAGCGAGTTGCCACCCATTCGGAAGCCCGATCCTGGCGCTGTCGCGTACAAGCCTTCCAGCGTCACGCGGCCCTCCGGCAAGCGCGGCACGACCGGCATCGAACCATCGCCCTGATGCGCGAGGAAGCCACGATTGACCAGCAGTGGCAAGCCGCCATCATCCGGATCAAACAGGGCAAATGCGAGTCGCCCCTGTTGACCGTTTCGTATCTGGTCATCAAGCAGATAAGTGTGCGCCGCGTCGTACCGACCCTCGGCCCTGACGCGGGGAAAGCCGCCCGAATCAACCTGTTCGCGCGCCTGCGTCAGCGTCATCGCCGACCCGGCAGCCGCGGAAGCATACGCCGCCAGCAATTGTTCCTTTTCTGCTGCACGGTCCAGCTGCCAGAATCCGAGGCGGCAGAAAAACAGCAAACCTGCGCCGAGCAGAGCGATTGCCAGCCACGAAGGTTTTTTCCAGCGTCGGTTCACGGCATCAGCGGCTATACTTGCCCGCACTGTTTTTCAATGTGAGTCGGCATGACCAGCAAGATACTGATCGTCGTTTTCCTGATCGCCATCGTCTGGAACCTCGGTGCCGGCCTCTACTACATGATGACCGATAAGGGCGAATCTGACCGAACCGTCAAGGCCCTGACGCGGCGCATAGCACTGTCAGTTGTGCTGATCATCCTGATCATCATCGGCATGGCCACCGGCTTCATTCAGCCGCATGGCTTGTGAAGCCGAGAATGG
>NZ_JBAWHJ010000219.1:0-3861 GCF_049593775.1 Dokdonella sp.
GGGCGCCATGTAGCCCGGCGTACCCATGGCCGATCCGTCAGACGTCAGGGTGGCGTCGTCGATCACGCGGGCGATGCCGAAATCGAGTACCCAGGGATGCAGGCCGCGCTCGCCACGATCCTCGACCAGGATATTCGCCGGCTTCAGATCGCGATGCACGAGCCCGCTCGCATGCGCGGCTGCCAGGGCATCGACAACTGGCAACAACAATTCGATTCGCTCGCACAACGGCAGACGTGCTGCGGCGATATCCAGTGCCTCGCCTTCAATGAACGGCATCACGATCGCCGGCTCGCCGTTGTACTCGGTGACTTCCAGCACCGGGCAGATGTTCGGATGGCTCAGTCGCGACTGCGCTTCCGCTTCACGCCGAATCCGCGCCGCACTCTCTGCGTCGTGCGTACGCACGAGCTTGATCGCCACCCACTGACCCGTAGCGGGATCACGCGACTTGAGTATTCGACCCCCGGCGCCCTCGGCCCAGGGTGTGGCGGTCTCAAGATCCATGGCCCGAGTGTAGCCCGGAAGTTTTTTCCTTTGCACGACGAAATCGGCGTTGAAGGGTACTGACCTGGCGCATCGCCACATGAGCTGTCATTCCCGCGCAGGCCGGAGGCGCTTCACAACAGCCGCAGGGTTGGTCATCGCTTCGACTCAAAGCTCGTCATTCCCGCCCTTCGCCCGGCTCAGGACAGGCTCGGCTGCGCCGAGGCGGGAAACGCTCTTCAACGGCCGAATGGCTGGTCATCGCTTCACAACAGCCGCAGGATTGGTCATCCAGTTCTGCCCTTGCGCTTTTGAGGTAGAAGCAAGAACTGGATCCCCGCCTACGCGAGGATGACGGCAAATAGCAAAAACCGGCGCCCTTTGTCTGTCGTCATTCCCGCCTGCGCGGGAATGACGGGATGGGGGCTGCCGCCAAGGCGCAGCCGAGCCTGCCCTGAGCTTGTCGAAGAGCGGGAATGACGAGTCTCCAGGCAACGCCATCCAAGTCGGAATTCTGTTCCACGGCATTCCCGGCTACGGGAATCCGTCCCGCAAGCGGGAACGAAATTCACGCAAACGCAACGCAAGTGATTGATTGCTGGCGCATGTATCGCTGGCACAGGTCTTGAAGGTTCGAATCCATCTGCAAGGGAGTTCGACCATGACCAAGCGATTTCTGGCATCCGCTTTCTTCACCGCGTTGCTGAGCGGCCTGACCATGGTTCCGGCCAGTGCCGCCACCATCAACGTCAACACGCTCGCCAATGAACTGAACAACGACGGCGATTGCTCGCTGCGCGAGGCGGTCTCCGCAGCGAACAACAACATCGTCGTCGACGCCTGTGTTGCCGGCAGTGCAGCGGTCACCGACAACATCAGGATCTTCCTGGCCGGCGGGATTGAGGCACGTGCCATCGCGATTACCGAGAGTGTGCGCATTACCGGGTTGTCAGGAGGCTTTCTGACCCTCAACGGCGGCGGTGCCGACCGCATCTTCCGGGTCAATATCGATCATGGCACTCAGGTATTCGAGTTGTTCGACATCACCATGCGCGGCGGCAGAGGCGCCATGGGGGGTGCCGTGTTGATCGAGCGCGCACGTCGAAGCCGTTTCAATAATGTTGTGTTCAACGACAACATCACATCGAGCGCAAACGGGTCGGGCGGGGCGATCCACGTCGCAACCATGCCGGAAAGTGACGCCAGCCTCGAAGTCACGGCATGCACGTTCACCGACAATGTCGCATTGGTGTCCGGCGGTGCGATCAACACGAAGATCTCACAAGCGGGCCTGTTCGGGGTCCGCACTATCCAGATCAGGGAAAGCCGGTTTGCCGACAATCTTGCCGCAGGGTTCGGCGGCGCAGTGGCAGTCGGCCGACCTGACGTAGCGCTGGTCGAGCGCAGTCAGTTCGAGCGCAATCGCGCCCAGGCAAATGCGGGTGGATTCGATGCCGGGCTGGGCGGCGCGCTGTTCCTGGATGGCCTGATCGGCGGAACCAGCCTGTTCACTGTCTCGCAAACCAGCTTCATTGAAAACGAGGCGGTGAGGGGCGCCGGTGCGATCCTCATCTATGCCGGCGCCACCAGCGTGGTCAACTCCACTTTCTCTGGAAATTTCTCCGAGTCCGTGGCTGACGCCCATGCCATCAGTGCGCAAGATGGAGCCGTACTGGCCATTGCCTACAGCACATTCATCAACAACGGCCAGGGGAGTTCGGATGACAAGCTCATTCGAATAATCGTCGGTTCGACGGCTAGCCTGCGCAACAGTATTTTCTGGGCCGACTGGGAGCACATGGACGATTGCATCGCGTCGGGCGGCAGCAGCTTCACCTCGCTGGGCGGCAATATCGATGCCACTGGCACGTGTACCTCACACGGCAGCGATCGGCCGATGACCAATCCGCTGCTGCTGCCGCTGAGCAGCTACGGAGATGACACGGCGGCGCTTTCGATGCTGACGCATCTGCCCAGCCCGCTGAGCCCGGCCATCGACATCTTCCAGACGGGCAGTTGCCCCGGCCCGCTCGGTTCCGTTGTCAGTATCGACCAGCGCGGCGACACCAAGCCGGTGGTCGGACCGGTCGGCGGTCAGAACCGCTGCGATGCCGGTGCGGTCGAATACCAAACCGGCATGGAACCGGAAGCCTATCGGCTGCAAGTGGTGGTCGTCGGAAATGGCTCGGTGACTTCTGGTGACGGCATTGATTGCCCAGGCAACTGCGCCGAAGCCTATCTGGCAGGGGCCAGCGTCACCCTGACCGCCAGCGCGGAAGCAGGGTTCACGTTCACTGGCTGGAGTGGCGATTGCCCGGCCGGAACCGGCAACTGCACCCTGGCGATCACTGGCAACCGAGATGTCGTGGCGACTTTCGCAGCGGACGACCGCATTTTTGCCGATGGTTTTGAACCCTGAGCGCCCGGCCATGTTGAACTTCAACGCAGCAACTCACCAACGCGCCAGGCCCGCAGTCGCCATCACCTGGCTTGTTCTGATCCTCGGCGTGAGCGGCTGTGGCCGCAGCGGAACCGACGCGACCAGCCAATCGCAGCCACCCGCGAATAGCCGGTCAATCGCTCCCCAGCCTGATCAGCTCGGCGCAGCAATCAGCGATATCCACCTGCGAGCGATGAAGGAGACCGCTGCGATGCTGCAGGGCAAGCCATCGCCCGATCAGATCGCCGCGCAATTCGCCGAATCGAAGCAGCAATGGATCGCCGAAATGGTCGCGCTCGGACAGCAGGTCGAGAAGCTCGACGACGCCGACAGGAAGCGCGTTGAGGCGGCCGTTCGAACGATGTACCGACAGCTTCAGAGCGATCCGGCACTGAGTGCCGACTGGCAGGCATTTAGTGCCGCGATCAATGCCTACATCAACTCCGATCCCGCGTTCCATCGCGAGCTGAAGCCGCTCAACATTCTTACCCAGTACGCCTTCTTCGATCTGCTGCGCGAACAGGCGCCGCGCGAAGCGGAGCGGCTGGGGTTGATCACGCCAGCATCACCCACCGCCTCGACATCGCAGGCACCTACCGCAGAAGGAGATCCACCATGACTCGATTCACGCGCAGCATTCCCGTTGCCCTGCTCGGCGCCACCCTGATCGCCTGTGGCTCATCCGGTACGCCGCAGGAACAGGTCGACGAGGCCATCACCAAATTGGTGCGCACCTGCAACAACAGCGAAGGCGATGCCTCGGGTGCGAAAGGCCTGGTCGCCTATACCGGGTCTGACAAGGCGCGCAAGTACAAGGACCTGGCCAGCGCAGACGGCGACGACCGGCGCTATCTCAACAAAGCCTGCTACAAGATCAACTCGCTGTTTTCCGGCAAGGAGCGCCGATACACCTTGAGCGACTACAAGACCGAGAC
>NZ_JBAWHJ010000220.1:0-3221 GCF_049593775.1 Dokdonella sp.
GTGTTGGTGTGGTAGACGAAATAGCCTTCCGGTATGTCGCCCTTGTAGCCGGGCGGAACCAGAAGATACTTGCCACCCTTGCCCTTGTCGGGGCCGACCCGGCCGAAATCTGCCACGTAATGGAACCAGTGGTCGTCGATGATGCCAAGCACGTCCGGTGGCACTTCCAGAACCACCGGCCCGTCCTTCACATCAACCCACATCACGTTGTAGACGGTTTCCGTGTTGGGGGTGAGGAACAGCGACTTCGAATCCATCAGGTTTTCGAAGAGCGCAATCGTCTGGTTGTTGTCCACGCCGATGCTGGCCAGGCCCTGACGCAGGCCCTCGGTCGAGCTTCCTCCGGTCGCACTGAGGAAGACGCTCACGCCGCGCTGGAACGCGAGGTTGTCGTAAACCTTCTGCACTGTCTCGTCGGTCGGGAAACCGTCATTGAACTTGAGCGTACCGATGCGCGATTCCACGGTATCGGGCGTGGTGATATCGGCCGGTATCGGCGTGGTCATTTTCATCTTGGGCGCTTCCTGCGCTGCTGCGATGCCTGCCGTCAGTGCGCAGGCAAGCGCGGTGGCCAGAACTGTCATGGTTTTCTTGGGGGTTTGCATGGTCTCTTTCCTTTTTTTTCAATGATCGCGCTGGGCTGTGTATTCCGCGTTACTTCGCTTGGCCACACTGCCTGCAGTAACCCCGTTATATACACCGCGGGCGATTGCGTCGACTTGACTATTTGTGACACATTCTATCCCCCGAGCCCGCCACACCGCCCTCCCGGCGGTACAACCAGGTGCTTCGCACATCAATGATTCCGATCGGGAACACGCCCCCCATCATGCGCGCGAGTGGCGTCGTCCCGGGGGGCTATGACCGCGCCGCCTCGACGATGGCGCTGGCGCCGTTGCTGGAGCAATTCGGGGTGAGCCTGGACAGCTTGCTGTCCGAATCGGGATTGCCGATCGGTTTGTTCGAGCATCCCGACAACCTGATTCCGTTTCGGGAAGGCACTCGCCTGATGGGCCTTTGCGCAGACCGTACCGGATGCCCGCACTTTGGCCTGCTGATGGGTGAGGCGACTCCGTTGGAGGCATACGGCATCGTGGCCGATTTGATGAAGTCCGCTGCAGACGTGCGTGCCGCACTGAAGCTGATGTGTCGATTCATGACCCTCGCTGACGGGGGCGGGCTGCTGACGCTGTCGGAGATCAATCAGTTCGCCAGTTTCAGCTATACGGTCTACGAACCGGGTGTCGAACGGGCCGATGTGCTCGGCGACAATGCCTTGGCTGTATCTTTCAGCGTGCTGCGCACACTTTGCGGGCCCAAGTGGCGGCCACATGAAATCCTGTTTTCGCGCAGCCGTCCGGCTGACATCCAACCCTATGTGGATATCCTCAGGGCGCCCCTGCGCTTCGATGTCGAGCAGTCCGCTGTGGTGTTCGACCGCGCATGGCTTGATGTCGAGCTGGTCAGCGCCGATCCCGCCAGATTGCGCATGCTTGAAGCGAAGGCGCGCGCGATGGAAGCTGGTGAAACAGGCAATCTGGTCGCACAGGTGCGGCGAGTCGTTCGCCGCCAGCTACTGTCTGGCACCTGTTCAATGCAATCTGTTGCCGCCGAGCTGGGCATGCACCGACGTACCCTCGACCGCCGATTGCAAGCATTTGACCTTGCATTCAAAACGCTGAGTGACGAGGTCCGTTATGATGTGTCCCGCCAACTCCTCGCCGATACCGCAATGCCGGTCATTGCGATCGCACAGAGTCTGCACTACACCGACCCGAGTGCGTTCACACGCGCATTCCGCCGCTGGTCTGGAACCACGCCTTCGCGATGGCGGCAGTCGGAAAGACGATCATTGCAATCGTCATCAGCGTGAATCGAAGACCTGATCTGTGCCGCAAGTTGCAGGGCCAGCAAGGTTCATCGGAACCGCTCGCGCCCTGTTGAACTTCCCCTTTTGGCCGGAAGCCGTCGGTGAGGGCAAGTTTTCATAACGGTGCGATATCAGGGGTAGGTGAGGGCGGCATCCGCCTGAAGTGCACGGCGTGCCCCTGCCTCACGGGTCAGCCGCAACCTCGAGACGATCTGGCAACCGGTCTGGCCAACCGCCCGCCCAGTGCCCGGTAGACCGACACCAACTCGCTGGCCGTACGAACCTGGCTTTGCGCCAGCTGGTCCTGCGCGTTCAATCTTGCACGCTCTGCGTCGACTACATCGAGGAAATCCACAAGGCCGCCTTCAAACCGCAGGCACGCCAAGTCAGCACCGTGGTTGCCGGCCTCGGCCTCGGCCGCGTGCTGTAGGTGCGCCGTTTCGGCGCGCGCGTGCTGGTAGCGCACCAGTGCATTCTCCGTTTCCTCCAGCGCGCGCAGCACAGTCTGCTCGTAGCGCGCCTTCTCGTCGGCATCGGCTTCGGCCGCCGCGATTCGCGCCCGCACCCGGCCCACGTCGAGGAAGGACCAGTCCACGCCAATGCCTCAGCTGGCGCCGGTGACCAAGGCGATTTTCTTTGAGTTACTCATGAGTTGCCTCGAAGGGAGGGAAGGGGTGGAGTCAATGATGCGCCGGGATGGCGAGCCCGTCGGGCGCCGGCGCGTGCGAAACGAGCGGGCGATGCACCAGCTTTCGCAGCGCCACGTAGAACACCGGAGTCAGGAATAGGCCGAACAGGGTCACACCCAGCATGCCCGCGAACACTGTGATGCCGGTGACCGAGCGGACTTCGGCGCCGGCGCCGCTGGAGAACACAAGCGGCACAGTGCCGGCGATGAAGGCGATCGATGTCATCACGATCGGGCGCAGGCGCAGGCGGCAGGCTTCCAGCGCCGCCTCGACGATGCCCTTGCCCTGCAGCTCCAGCTCGCGCGCGAACTCGACGATCAGGATGGCGTTCTTGCAGGCCAGGCCCATCAGCACCACCAGGCCGACCTGGACGAAAACATTGTTGTCACCGCCGGTCAGCCAGACGCCGAACAGGGCCGACAGCAGAGTCATCGGCACGATCAGGATCACCGCCAGCGGCAACGTCCAGCTTTCATACAGCGCGGCCAGTACCAGGAAGGCCAGCAGCACCGCCAGTGGGAACACGACCAGCGCCGCGTCGCCCTGGGTCGCCTGCTGATAGCTCAGGTCGCTCCAGTCATAGCCCATGCCGGCCGGCAGCGATTGCGCCGCCAGTTCCTTGACCTTGGCCATCGCCTCGGCCGAGGCGAACATCCTCGGAT
>NZ_JBAWHJ010000221.1:0-13176 GCF_049593775.1 Dokdonella sp.
ACTAGCGCGTTGCCACCGGCATTCCGCAATCCGAATCACGAAACGAGATCCCATCGGGAGACAAGAGACTTATGAGCACTATCGAAGAACGCGTCAAGAAAATCGTCGTCGAGCAGTTGGGCGTCAAAGAAGATGAAGTCACGCCAAACGCGTCATTCGTCGACGATCTTGGTGCAGATTCCCTCGACACCGTCGAGCTGGTGATGGCTCTCGAAGAGGAGTTCGAGTGCGAAATCCCCGATGAAGATGCCGAGAAAATCACCACGGTTCAGCAGGCAGTCGACTACGTCAAGGCGCACGTCAAGTCCTGATGAGCTCCGCCGGAGCCTGTCCGAGCCGGCAAGGACCCTGGCAATCATTGTTGCCGCCGCGCCGCCGAATCACGGGCGTAGCGGGTTACCGACCGGGTCTTTAGAGATACACCCCGCTGCGCCCTAGAGGCGCAGCTTTCATTTTGAGGGCAGGCAACGCTACGCGTGCGTATGTTGTGCGCGGAGCGCCTCCTGAACTGCGGAATAGAGAACATGAGCAAACGTCGCGTCGTAGTTACCGGTCTAGGCATTGTCAGCCCTGTTGGAAACGATCTGGCCACGGCCTGGGGCAACATTACGGGTGGCAAGAGCGGCATTGGTCCGATCACCAATTTCGACGCCGGAGCCTTTCCGACTCGAATTGCCGGCGAAGTGCGTGATTTTGATCCCAGTACGTGGATTCCACCAAAAGATGTCAAGAAAATGGACAGCTTCATCCATTACGGGGTCGCGGCCGGACTGATGGCGCTTCAGGATGCGGGGCTCGAAATTACCGAAGCCAATGCAGAGCGTGCAGGGGCGCTGATTGGCTCCGGCATTGGCGGGATCGCGGGCATCGAGAAGACAACGGTGGCCTGGCATGAAGGCGGGCCGCGCAAGATCTCACCGTTTTACGTTCCTTCGACCATCATCAACATGGTCGCCGGCCATCTTTCGATCATGACTGGCATCAAGGGTCCGAACTTCTCTGCCGTGTCGGCGTGCGCCACTTCAAATCACAGTATTGGCATGGCGATGCGTCTGATCCAGTACGGGGATGCAGACATCATGGTGGCCGGTGGCGCCGAATATGCCACGGTACCCACTGCGGTTGGCGGTTTCTGCTCCATGAAGGCCATGTCGACGCGGAATGATGACCCGACACAGGCGAGTCGCCCGTGGGACAAGGATCGAGACGGATTCGTGCTCGGTGATGGCGCCGGCATTCTGGTTCTCGAGGAATACGAGTCTGCAAAGGCGCGCGGTGCGCGTATTTATTGCGAACTGGCCGGCAGCGGCAGCAGCAGCGACGCGTTTCACATGACTGCGCCAAAGGAAGATGGCGAGGGCGCCTCACGTTGCATGGTACTTGCAATGGCGGATGCAGGAATCAACGCCGACCAGGTCGACTACGTCAACGCGCATGGCACTTCCACGCCATTGGGCGACCTTGCCGAGACCTACGCCCTGAAGAGTGCCCTTGGCGAGCATGCCAAGCGCACGATGGTCAGTTCGACCAAGTCGATGACTGGACACCTTCTTGGCGCCGCTGGTGGTGTCGAGGCGATTTTCACAATCCTCGCCCTGCATCATGGTGTCGTTCCGCCGACCATCAATCTGGACAATCCAGGTGAAGGCTGTGATCTGGACTATGTCCCCAACGTCGCCCGTGAGAAGAAGATCTCGACCGCCGTTTCGAACGGGTTCGGTTTCGGCGGCACCAATGGCACGCTGGTATTTCGGCGGATGTGAGGCGCGGAATCCCGGGCAAACCCGTGCCAGGTCAAGCGGGCGTCACCATGATCCTGCCCGGTCGTCGGGATTTGCTGGCGCTCGCTGCGGCATTTCCGGAGCGCTATCCGGGGTTGCTTGAGAGTGCCGCGGACGGCACTGCACATGCACGGCACGACATTCTCTTTGCTTTTCCGCATTCATCGCTGCAACTGGATAGGCACGGATGTGTCCGTGATTCAGCAGGTGAGGTGGTGGGCAGCGGCTTTCTCGAAGCGCTTGATACCGCCTGGAAGCAATCATCCCGAGCACGAACAGAGAGCACTGATGGCCTCCCGTTTCATGGTGGCTGGCTGGTATACCTGAGCTATGAGCTCGCCGGGGAAATTGAACCTCGATTGCAGTTGCACAGCACCGAAGGATTGTTGCCGGTTGCCTTGGCAGTGCATTGCCCGGTAGCCGTGATCGTCGATCACGAAAGTGATCAGACTTTCCTGATTGCCGAGCCCGGGTTCAGTCATTTGCTCGACCAGGTGGAAAGCGACCTGGTCGAATGTTTGCCGGTGGCCGCGCAGCCGCTGGAAGTCGAATCGATAGAAGAAGACGACCCGGCAGTTTTTGTGCGTGCCGTCGCACGCACTCATGAATACCTGCGCGACGGTGATGTATTCCAGGTCAACCTGTCTCGCGAATGGCGCATTGGTCTTGCCAGTGACACTTCGCCCGCCGTGATCTACGCGCATCTTCGCGTGGCAAATCCCGCGCCATTTGCAGCCTTGTTTCAGTGGGAAAGTTGGGCGGTGGTCAGTTCCTCACCAGAGCGACTTGTGCAGATTCGCGGCAACAAGGTACAGACTCGCCCGATCGCCGGGACCCGGCCACGACTGCCCGGGGAAGATAGCGCTGCGCGGATTCGCGAGCTGGTCGGGCATCCGAAGGAGCGCGCCGAGCATGTCATGCTGATCGATCTCGAACGCAACGATCTTGGCAGGGTATGCATTCCAGGCACCGTGATCGTTGACGAGCTCATGGGGGTAGAGAGCTACGCCCATGTTCATCATCTCGTCTCCAACGTGAGTGGCGAATTGCGACCGCGAACGACACCGGGCCAGGTGATCCGTGCGGTCTTTCCCGGCGGGACCATCACCGGCTGTCCGAAGGTCCGCTGCATGGAGATCATTGCGGAACTGGAGCCCTCGGCTCGCGGCGCCTTTACCGGAGCTGTAGGTTACCTCGACAACAATGGCGACCTTGACCTGAATATCCTGATTCGTACCTTGGCTGTAGAAGGCAAGCGAATCAGCCTGCGTGCCGGCGCAGGTATCGTCATTGATTCCATTGCGGAATCGGAGGTTGCCGAAACCCGTGACAAGGCGCGCGGCTTGCTCCGCGCATTCAATATCGACGGGTGAGACCGACATGCCCGAATGTGAACTGCAACCCTGCTACGCTCCTCGACGAAGAAATCGGAAACCCATGCAAACTATCCGCATGCACCAACAATCTGGCAGGGTTCGCTGGCTGCTCACATTGGCATTGGTCTTCCTGGCCGGCCTGTGCGCTGTTGCCGTGCTCGCGTGGCAGGACTATCGGCGTTTCGTAGACGCCCCATTGTTGCTCGATGAAGCGCGGGTCATGGAGTTTTCGCGCGGTACCGGGTTTCGCGACATCGTGCGTCAATTGCGCCGAGAACGGATTAGCGATGGATCTCCTTTCTATTGGCGCCTGTTGTCGCGGGAACTGAACGTGGCTTCCAGGTTGCATGCTGGCGAGTACGCGCTTCAGCCCGGACTTACGCCGCGCGGGCTGATCGAGATGATGGCTGCGGGCAAGGTGGTCCAGCATCAGTTCACGATTGTCGAGGGATGGACGTTCAGGCAATTGCGCCTTGCACTGGCCAAAGAGAAGGGAGTTGGCCAGACCCTGTCAGGGCTCGATGACGCCAGCATCGCCGCGCGGCTGGATATCCCGGATGGAAAGCCGGAAGGCTGGTTCCTTCCCGAGACATATTCCTGGGTGAATGGCGACGACGATTTTGCGATTCTTTCGCGCGCGCATGCCGCCATGCGCGCTGCACTGGACCAGTTGTGGCCCGAGAGAGATCCGGGCGTGCCGCTGAAGACCCCATATGAGGCGCTGATTCTTGCATCAATCATTGAAAAGGAAACGGGCATTGCTGATGAACGGCCCCTGATAAGCGGCGTATTCACCCGCAGACTGCAAATCGGCATGCGCCTGCAAACGGACCCAACCGTGGTCTATGGGCTCGGAGAGGCGTACGACGGCAATATTCGTCGACGCGATCTGGAAACAGACACGGCATTCAATACCTACACGCGTGATGGATTGCCCCCCACTCCCATCGCCTTGCCGGGATTCGCGGCGCTGGAAGCGACACTGCATCCGGCCGGCGGCAACACGCTCTATTTCGTCGCTGTTGGCGACGGCAGTGGACGCCATGAGTTTTCAGCGACGCTGACCGAACACAATCGCGCCGTCTCCAGGTATCTGAAAAGAAGCAGGCAACGATGAAGGGTTGCCTGATAAGCCTGGAGGGGGGCGAAGGCGCGGGCAAGAGCACCGTGCTCGAAGCCTTGCGCGCCCATCTCGAATGTTTGGGGATCAAACTGCTGGTCACCCGTGAACCCGGCGGGACAGCGCTTGGCGAGGCGATCAGATCGGTGGTGCTTGATGAGCAGATGGGCCAGGTCTGTGCCGAGAGCGAACTCCTGTTGATGTTTGCGGCACGCGCACAACTGGTGCGTGAGCTGATCATGCCTGCACTCGACGAGGGCACGTGGGTACTGAGTGATCGCTTCACCGATGCAAGCTATGCCTATCAGGGGGGCGGGCGAGGCCAGCCGGAAGGAAGAATCGCCGAGCTTGAAGCCTGGGCTGCCAGCGGCATCAAGCCGGACCTGACCCTGTTGCTCGACGTTCCTGTCGAAATCGGTCTGGCGCGTGCCCAGGTTCGAGGGGTTCCTGACCGCATCGAAAGCGAACAGTCGGGCTTCTTCGATCGGGTTCGTTCGGCTTACCGTGAGCGTGCCGGACTTGAGCCGAGTCGCTTTCGCATCATTGATTCAAGCCAGGATATCGATAGTGTGGCTGCCAGCGCGCTTGCTGCTGTCGATGAATTCATGATCAGACAAAGAGATTCGAAATGACTCTGCCAAGCTGGCTTGGCGAACATTGGCGCCAGCTTTCTGCGCGTCTGCAACGCAACGAGCTGCCGCATGCACTGCTCATATGCGGAGATGCCGGTCTCGGCAAGCGCGCACTCGCCAGCGCACTTGCCAAGGCAGCACTGTGCGATTCGCGTCTCGGCGACGGGCACGCCTGTGGTATTTGCAGGGCGTGCCAGCTGCTCTCGGCCGGGTCCCATCCCGATCATGTGCCGATCGAGTTCGAGCCACGCGACGATGGCAAATTGCGTAGCGAAATCACTGTCGAACAGATACGCAAGCTCTCCCAGCGACTTTCGCTTTCGACACAATATGGTGGCTTGCAGGTTGTCATCATCGATCCTGCGGACAAGATGAACACCAGTGCTGCCAACGCACTGCTCAAGACTCTCGAGGAGCCCTCGGCAAGTACCGTGATCCTGCTCGTCAGTGATCGACCGGCGCGTTTGCCGGCTACCATTCGCAGTCGATGCCAACGCATCGAGTTGAGGAATCCTGAGCCCGGTCTGGCCAGGGGCTGGCTCGAAGCCCAGGGAGTCACCGTGGAAACTGCTGAAGCGGCACTGGCGTGTGCGCTCGGCAATCCAGGTGAGGCCCTGAACGCCATCAACAGCAACGCGATGGGATTGCGGGACGAATGCGCCAAAGATCTCCTCGGGCTACGAACTGCAAGAATCAGCGCCCTGACCGTCGCCGAGGCCTGGGCTGGTGACCGCCCCGCGCAGCGACTGTGGCATGCCGCCGTGATCGCCAGAGACGAGGCGCTACACCTGGCCAACGGCAAGCCTGGCAGACTCGGCTTGACCGGGGCCAAGGAAATACCCAAGCTAGCAGCATGGTTCGCCGCAGCCAACAGATCGCGCGAACTGCTCGATACCCAACTGCGCAGTGAACTGGTCATGCTCGACCTGCTGCACACATGGCAGATGCCGCGGAGACCATGAAATGTCGACACCCGTAGTGGGGGGAATGCCTAGACAGGGAATCCTGTCACTGGCCATCAAGGACAAGGGCGCGTTGTTCAATGCCTACATGCCGTACGTCAAGGGCGGCGGCTTGTTCGTTCCAACGAGCAAGCGCTACAACCCGGGCGACGAGGTTTTCATCCTGCTTTCGCTGATGGACGAAAAGGACCGCTTGCCCGTAGCCGGAAAAGTAGTCTGGATCACACCGCCCGGAGCCCAGGGCAATCGCACCGCGGGCATTGGTGTGCAGTTCAATGAATCCAGCGATGGTGATGCGGCGCGCACCAAGATTGAATCCATTCTGGCCGGCATCCTGCTGCAGGAACGGCCGACCCACACCATGTGATGCGCGTTCTTGTTCTCGGTGCAGGCGCAACGGGTGGCTATTTCGGCGCCCGCATGCACGAGGCAGGGTCACGCGTGTCGTTTCTGGTCAGGCCTCACAGGGCCGCATTGCTGGCCCGGGAGGGCTTGCGTATCCGTGCGCATGAAGGGGATATCCGGGCCGACGTTGATGTTTTGACCGGTATCAACGGTGACCAGGCCTGGGATCTGGTCCTGCTTTCATGCAAGTCCTACGATCTTGAATCAGCGATCGAAGCGATCATGCCTGCCGTAGTCAGGGGCGCAAGGGTGTTGCCATTGCTCAACGGGATACGGCATCTCGATGCACTCGATACGGCGTTTGGACGCGATGCCATACTGGGCGGCCTTTGTCATATATCGGTGGACTTGCAGCAGGACGGGTCGATTCGTCAGGCTGGCTCCATTGCGAGGCTGACCTTTGGCGCACGCAACGATACCGCCTCCATCGACCCCGCCATGTTGCGAGCATTGCTCGCAATGCCATTCGATGTCGCACATCGCACCGACATCCTTTCCGCCATCTGGGAAAAGTTCATCTTCCTCTCGGCGTTGGCTGGGATTACGTGCCTGATGCGCGCGAGCATCGGTGAAATCGTGGCCGCCGCCGACGGCGCGGATCTCATTCGCTGGTTGTATCTGGAGTGTGCGGAAGTAGCCAGGCGCAGCGGCCATGCCCCCAGTGACGAGGCCATGGGCGAGGCCATCGAGATCCTCAACGCAAGGCATTCTCCCCTCAAGGCGTCGATGCTCCGCGACCTTGAGCGTGGGGGGCGTACCGAAGCCGAGCATGTCCTGGGCGACATGCTCTCGCGTGCCAGCAAGCTTGGGGTCGATACGCCACTGCTGAGCGCAGCCTGTGTCCAGCTGCGCGTGCATGAGGCCCGCTTGGCG
Source organism: Dokdonella sp. (assembly GCF_049593775.1). Classification (GTDB taxonomy): domain Bacteria; phylum Pseudomonadota; class Gammaproteobacteria; order Xanthomonadales; family Rhodanobacteraceae; genus Dokdonella. The sequence goes on from NZ_JBAWHJ010000221.1 coordinate 7,150, forward strand.
GGAAGTCATTGACACGCGCTGGCTGAAACTTCGACTGGTCAGGCTTCTGGGGCCTTCAGTTCCTTGCTGTCCCAGCCGTCTCGCGGCGCAAAGCGAGGCCCATGGCGCTGCTCGAGTGCCTGCAGACGCTGCTTCAGGGCATCGGCACCTGTATCGCGGATGTACTGGATCGGGCCTCCCCGGAATGGAGCGAATCCAGTCCCGAAAATCACCCCTGCATCGCAAAGATCCGCGTCATCGACAACGCCATCATGCACGCAGGCTACCGCTTCGTTGAGCATGGGCAGGATCATGCGATCCTCGATATCGTCCGGTGCGGAATACCCGGGATCGACCTCCGGCTTGAGCGGTTTTCCGTTTTCCCACTTGTAGAACCCCTCGCCATCCTTCTTGCCGCGCTTGCCCGAAGCGAGCAAGGACTCCATGCCTTCCGGGATATCCAGGTTGAGGAACTCTGACAGCTCCTTGCCTACAGAGGCTGCTACATCGAGGCCAACCGTATCAGCAAGTTCGATCGGTCCCATCGGCATCCCGAATTTCTTCGCAGCCTTGTCGAGTACGGGGCCCGGGACACCTTCTCCGTATAGCCGGACCGCTTCCAGCATGTAGGGCATGAGGATCCGGTTGACAAGAAAGCCAGGCGTGCCCTTGACCGGCACCGGCAGCTTGTCGATTGCCCTGCAGAACGCCATTGCCCGCCGCGCATTGTCGTTGTCGAGTGCATCATGACGCACGATTTCGACCAGTGGCATGAGCGCCACGGGGTTGAAGTAGTGAAGTCCGAGGAACCGTCCCGGGCTGGCAACAGCCTGACGCAGTTCGTCGAGCGGAATGCTGGAAGTATTCGAGGCCAGTAGTGCACTCGGCTTCATGTCCGGTTCGGCATTCTTGTAGAGGGCCTCCTTGGCCTTGGCGTTTTCGTATATTGCCTCGATCACGAGATCGGCTACCGCAACGCCCTTGCCTTCGACATCCGCCTTCAGTCGTGCTTTCGCCGCAGCGATACGATCGGCCGTCTTGAGGCGTTTGCTGAACATTTCCTGCGCTCGCTCCATCGCGGGATCGATGTATTTCTGTTCGCGATCCTGCAGCGTGACGTTGAAACCACGTAGTGCCGACCACGCCGCGATATCACCGCCCATGACTCCTGCGCCGATGACATGGACATGGCCGATGCCATGATCGACTCCTGCGCCAAGCCCCTTGAGTCGTTCTTGCAGGAAGAACACCCTGATCAGGTTTCGGGCTGTACCGGTTTTCGCCAGTTTGGCTACTGCTCTGGCCTCGTTGCGCAATCTCTGCGACAGGTTTCCGCCGCGTCGCCAGGTCTCGATCAACGCGAACGGAGCAGGATAGTGATCAGGCCTGGCCTTGGCCGCTGTTTGCTTGCGCATGATGGGAGCAAGAATCTGGCGCGCCGGCCAGGTATTCGTTGCCCATGCCTGCAAGCGTTGCTGCATTGGCCGGGTAGGCGGGCGACGAATGATCTCGCGGGCTCGCTCAAGCAGGGTTTCTTCAGACGTTACTGCATCTACAAGTCCGATTGCGCGTGCATGTTCGGCGGATGCAGTCCGCCCTGTAAGCATCAGTTCCAGAGCTTTTGGAGCACCGATCAGGTAGGGCAGGCGGGCGCTTCCTCCCCATCCAGGGAAAATGCCGAGCTTGACCTCGGGAAGCCCGATGCGTGTCGAAGGGTCACGCGTGGCAACCCGGTAGCGACAGGCGAGGGCCAGTTCCGTGCCACCGCCCATGCAATGCCCATGGATGGCGGCAACCGTCGGACAACGCAGCCGGGCGAGTCCCTGCAGGACGCGCTGCCCATAGCTCAGGGCATCGAGCACGGTCCCTGCCTTGTCGAAGCTCTCGAACTCCTTGATATCAGCCCCGGCGATGAAACCGGCAGCCTTGCCCGAGCGAATCACCAAGCCGCGCGGTGGATCAAAGGAAAGGCGTTCGACGATCTCCTGGAGTTCATCGAGGACCTCCCTCGCGAACGTATTGACCGGGCTACCGACCCGATCCAGCGTCAAGACGACGATCCGGTCAGCGTCCTGTTCGCTGCTCCAGTGTTTGAAGCGGAGTCCTTCGAACATGGCTTTATCCTCGCAGAATCGGACAGCTATGATCCGGTCAAGCTGCGCCTCTGGTCAATGCACCCGGTTCAGACTAAGGTGCAAAGCTCAGGGGGAAGGGTTCCGATCAAGGCCATGCAGGAATCGGCGAGCGTACAAGTCACGCCCAGGCTGTTTGAGCAGATTCTCAATTCCGAGGGAAACCTGATCGGGATCGAGACCGCCCAAATGGAAGACACTCTGGAGCAATTTCGCCAGCTCGCGATGCGAAGCGGGCAATCGGTGTACCTATGGGATCCGGAAAACGGCATTGCCGCGCTGCGACAAAGCGAGATGCGCATTCCGGGGTCAAAGCGTCTTAATGATGCCTTGCGCTTCATCCTGCAGAGCATGCAGTTCGGGGTGTATTTGCTGATTGATTTCGATGACCAGATCAAGCCACCGAATACGGCGTTGCTGCGACGTTTTGCACGTATCAGGACCGGAAATCAGCGCAAGATGGTATTCCTCTCGCGAAAACTTTCGTTCCCGCAGGAGATCGACGCCCTGGTCGAGCGACTTACGCCCGGAACCGCCGCGAACAAGCGCCCGCGTTTGCGCGATGGCCGCTGGGTACGTTGATGGCTCCTGATCACGGAAACGGCGCAGTTTTGATCGTGGCGACTGATCGTGATGATCGGCGGATCCTGTTTGACGCGCTGGACGCGCAGGAATTCGATGCCATCTATACGGCCAAGGACATCGGCCAGGCGCGTACCTTCCTCGACCAGGATCCACAGATTGACCTGGTGGTGCTCGAGTTTCTGGGCTCGGCCGCCGATGCGGTTTCCTTCTGCAACGAGCTGGTCCAGTTCAGGCCACTCAATCCAGTTCCGGTCATCGGGCTGCTCGCATCTGCGTCTTCGGAGCAAGTCTGGAACTGGGAAAACATGCCGCCTGGTGTTGTCGAGTGGATTTCGAGCCCGGTCAATCCCGCCGAAGCCCTTGCGCGGATACAAGTCCAGTTGGGTGGGCGTGATGCAATCGCCGGCCAGAACCAAGCAGGCACGGATGCAACCCCGCACCAGTATGCGTTCGACGGAAGCCTCGACGAGCTGGCTCTGGTTGACCCGAAGAGCGGACGCCTGCTCGAAGTGAATCCGGCCTTCGTCCAGCGCAGCGGCTATTCGAGGATCCAGTTGCTCGGTGGTCGAATCGACAATTTCGATGCCGTCCTTGCGCCCGGCCAGCGCGGCGAACTCAATCTGAAGCTTGAGCGGGAAGGCAGGATCCAGTATCGGGCACAGAAGCCGCATGCGGACGGTAGTGCCTATCCGGTCGATGTGCATGTGCAGCTTGCCGTGCAGGAAGGACGTGTCGCGCATTTCTACACTTTCAGGGAACTTGGTGAGCTCGGACGGTATGAGCAGGCCCTCCAGGTGATATCGAACCTCGCCCAGGTGGGAGGCGGTGAGGAGGGCATCAGTGCGGCCGTACGCAGCCTGGTCGACTGGTTGGCGTTGGACTTTGTTGCTCTGGTCGCATTGCGGCTGGACCAGGCTGGAGAAACCCAGCCGCTCGTCGTGTTCCACCGATTCAGCCCGGCGGACGACACCCCTGATCCGTTGCGGCAGGGAATCCTCAAGAGCGTGCTCGATGGCGACGAGGTGATCCAGCTCGCGGATGCATGGCGCTTGAGTTCGGACAATGGTTTCGTGCGCGAACGCCGCTTTGAATGCCTGATCGGCTTGCCTCTTTGCGACGAGCGCAAGGTTGCATTGGGCGCGTTGATCGTCGCTCGACGCGAACCGATCCAGAAACAGTCCCCGATGATTGAAGGTTTGCGCGCCGTCGCCCACAGGCTTGCGCTGGAACTGGAATTGCGCCGGACCCGTGAGCAGGGGCGTGTTCGTGGCTTGCAGGACTCCCTGACCGGATTGCCCAATCGATTGCTGTTCAACGATCGTCTTGAGTCGGTGATTCAGGAGGCCCATCGAACCGGCGAAATGTTTGCCGTGCTGTTCGTGGATCTGGATCGTTTCAAGAACATCAACGACTCGCTGGGTCACAGCGTGGGCGATCACGTGCTCGTCGCTGTTGCGAGGCGCTTGCGCCTGTGTGTCCGGGCCTCGGATACAGTGGCACGCTATGCCGGTGACGAGTTCACGATGATCCTGCGCCATATCGTGCAGCGTGACGATGTCATGCGCATCGCGGAAAAGATCGTGCGCGTGATGGAAGCCCCGTTGACCCTGCCCGATGGCCTGGAGATCCAGATTACGGCCAGTCTCGGCCTGAGTTTCTACCCGGATGATGCGACGGTCGCAGAGCGCCTCCTGAAACATGCCGACGTGGCGATGTATACGGCCAAGGGCATGGGCCGCAATAATTATCAGGCCTATGTTGCGGTTCCCGAGGAATCTCATCAGCAGCGCCTTGCTCTGGAGGCCAAGCTGCGCCAGGCCGAGCGTAACGGCGAACTTCGCGTGTTCTATCAACCGCAGGTCGATACGGCCAGCGAGGACATCGTCGGCATGGAAGCGCTGATACGTTGGGAACATCCCGAGCTCGGCATGATCAGCCCAGGCTTTTTCATTCCGCTTGCCGAGGAAACAGGCCTGATCATCCCGATTGGCGAATGGGTGTTGCGTGCCGCCTGCCAGGATGCCCGGCGTTGGCAATTGCGTTTCTCCCTGCCGCTTCGCATCAGCGTCAATCTTTCGCCGCTGCAATTGCGCCAGCCCAACCTGGTCGGACTTGTGGCCGCCGTTTTGGAGGAAACCGGTGTCCCTGCCAGCCTGCTTGACCTGGAAGTCACCGAGAGCATCAGCGTCAAGTCGATTCCCAACCTGCTCGAAACGCTGCAAGCCTTGCGTGAGCTAGGCTGCGGGATATCCATCGACGATTTCGGTACGGGCCAATCTTCGCTTGACTACATAAAACGATTTCCAGCTGATCGAATCAAGATCGATCAGGCCTTCGTTCGCAATATCGGGCTCGATCCGGACGATGAGGCCATCGTGCGCGCTACCATTGGCATGGCCCACAACCTCAATCGTGGTGTTGTCGCAGAAGGTGTGGAAATAGAAGCTCATCTGGATTTCCTGCGCGAACTGGGCTGCGAAGTGCTGCAGGGATATCTGTTCTGTCGCCCATTGCCTGCGGCTAGCTTTGAGAGCCTGCTTGCCGAACGCGAAAGACTGCTTGAAGAGCAACCGCTGTCCGGCGGCCAGATCTGATCTGGACACCGCGGGATCAGTGGCATTCCACGAACTTGGTCCGTGAGAACCCGGTACGACTGGAAATTGAATGCCGGTCCCGGTCATCATGGTGTTTGAAACTATTTCCCGATGATGGTGTCTAGGACAGTGTGCCTCGAACCCATCGCCGGCAAGGAGATCTGCCCGCATGGGCGAAAGCGAATTGGATCAGGCGCTTGTTGAGCGCGTCCAGAAAGGTGACAAGCGAGCTTTTGACTTGCTGGTGCGCAAGTATCAGCACAAGATCATCAGCCTGGTTACACGCTATGTGTCCGACTGGAGTGAAGCACAGGACGTGGCTCAGGAGGCGTTCATCCGCGCCTATCGCGCCATCGGTGCATTCCGTGGTGACAGCGCGTTCTACACCTGGATTTACAAGATTGCGATCAACACGGCCAAAAACCACCTTGTTTCCAAGGGACGCAGGCCGCCGATTGGTGATATCACCATTGATGATGCCGTTCTTCTTGATGGCGCATCGCAGTTGCGCGATAGAGCCACCCCCGAGCGTGAATTATTGCGCCAGGAAATTGAACAAACCGTGTTCAGCACGGTCGAAGAGTTACCCGAGGAGCTGCGCACCGCCATTACCCTTCGTGAGGTGGACGGTTTGAGCTATGAGGAAATCGCCGAGGCGATGAATTGCCCCATTGGCACGGTTCGCTCCAGGATTTTCCGGGCGCGAGAAGCCATCGATGAAAAGCTGAGGCCTCTGG
>NZ_JBAWHJ010000222.1:0-4389 GCF_049593775.1 Dokdonella sp.
CCCTCATTTCGTCATCCCCGCGCAGGCGGGGATCCAGCTTTCCCGGTGGCTTTGCGGCAGACGCAACGTCAATGGATGGCCGGCCATCCGGCTGTTCGCCGGATAGGCAGCCGTTCGACCGTTCCGAAGCGACTCCCGTCTGCGCGGGAGTGACGACACTTGCCCATGGGCAGGGCAGTGCAATTCGGCTCAGGATCACGTTTGATATTTGATTCACATCACCCGCCTACGCTGGCACTTCCTCGAAATCTGGAATCTGGTGATGACACGACGCATATTGAAGCGACTCGGGAAATTCGTGCTGGCCTGCGCGGCACTCGTTTTCATACTTGGCGTGGCGGGCTATCTCTATGGCATCGGTTTCAAGCTCGACGAACTGCCCGTCGCCGATCCACAGAGCCAGCCAGCCGATCTTGCCTACCTGCGAAACGCCGTAGAGACACCGCGCGGCAAGGTGCTTGCCATCGTCACCAGCACCGATACAAACCCGAACACCGGCAAGCCAACCGGCTATGAATTGACCGAGCTGTCTCGCGCCTACTACGTCTTTGAGGCCAACGGCTATGAAGTGGATATCGCCAGCCCGCTTGGCGGCGAACCACCCATGGTCCTCGATGACGGCCTGGTCGAAGCCGATCATGCCTTTCTCAATGACCCTGTTGCGATGCGCAAGCTGGAGCATTCCCTGCCAGTGGCGGATGTCGAGCCGGGCGACTACGCGGCCGTCTATTTTGTTGGTGGAAAGGGCACGCTGTTCGACTTCCCGGACAATGTCGATATCCAGCGAATCGTTCGCACGATATACGCCGATGGCGGGGTCGTCAGTGCGGTTTGCCATGGCCCGGCTGCACTTCTCAACGTCACCCTCGACGACGGAAGTCCGTTGCTCAAGGGCAGGCGAATGACCGGATTCACGAACGACGAGGAACTGTTCCTGACCAAAAAGGCCCGCACGGTATTCCCGTTCCTGCTGCAGGAAAAAATGAGCGGCATGTCTGCAGAGTTCGTTGAAGGTGAACTCTACCTCGACAACACCGTGGTCGATGGGCGACTGGTCACCGGACAGAATCCGTGGTCAACCTGGTCGACAGCCGAGGCCATCATCACCGCACTGGGTCATGTGCCTGTGCCTCGGGAGCGCAGCAGCGAGGAGTTGGCGGTTGACGTAGTGCAGCGCTATTACCGCGAAGGCACCGAAGCCGCACGAAATCTCAAGCTGGAAAGGCCGAGCCTCGATCGTCGCCTGATCCTCATGCACGCCCTTGTAGCTGGCATGCAAGCGCGCATGGGTGATGCATGGAATCTACAGCGCCTGGCGCGACCGTAGCAATCCAGAGGAAGTCAGCCAGCCATCGCCTGCAGCATCAGGCCCGTGATGTAGGCGCAATAGGTGCCCAGCGCATAGCCGAGCACGGCCATCAGCACGCCGACAGGCGCAAGGTTGGGGTGGAACGCGCTGGCCACGACCGGCGCGCTGGCAGCACCGCCGATATTCGCTTGCGAGCCCACTGCCATGAAGAACAGCGGTGCGCGTATCCACTTGGCGATGGCGAGCATGATCAGTGCATGGACCGAGATCCAGCAAAAGCCAAGCGCAAACAGCAATGGACGTTCGAACAGGGCGCCGATATCCATGTGCATGCCGATCGTTGCGACCAGGATATAGATGCCGACCGAACCGACGCGTGATGCGCCGACGCCTTCAAGTTCGCGGGCGCGAGTGAAGCTCAGCAATAGTCCGATTGTGGTGGCGATGATCACGACCCAGAAAAACCCGGAGGTCAGACTGTAGCGGGCAAGTCCCGGCGCCACCTGCGAGATCCAGCTGGCCAGTGGGTCACCGATTGCATGGGCGAGGCCGGTTGCGCCGAAGCCGATGCCTATGATGATCATGAGGTCGTTGAGGGTTGGAATCCTCGCATGCTGGGCCTGGTAGGCCTCGATGCGACGCTTCATGTCATCGATGCTGCTGGTGTCGGCGCCGGTCCAGCGATCGAAGGCTTCTGCTCGTGAAGCCAGGAACAGGAGAACGGCGGTCCACGTGGTGCCGACCAGGATGTCCACCGCCACGAATTGCCCGAACAGGTCGTTGCTGACGTCGAATACTTCCTTCATTGCAGCCTGATTCGCACTGCCGCCTATCCAGCTACCGGCGATCGTCGTCATGCCTCGCCAGGTATCACCAGAAACCGTCTGCGGCGAAATCACTTCGAACAAGCCGAACGCGAATACCGCGCCGAACATGACGCCGGCCGTTCCGGCCAGGAACATCACGATGGCCTTGGGCCCCATGCGCCGGATGCTCTGGAAATCGATCGACAGGGTCAGCAAGACCAGCGCTGCAGGCAGCAGGTAATCGCGCGCCATCGGGTATAGCCCGCTGGCATCGCCATCGATCAGGCCAATGCTGTTGAATATGGATGGAATCAGGTAGCAAAGCAGCAGCGCCGGTACATAGGTGTAGAGACTTTTCCAGAAACCGTCAGTCCGTGAGGATGTCCAGAACACCAGTCCGAGCACGCTTGCGAGCAGGCCGAACACCACCACGTCGCTGGTGATCAGTGCTGTTGTCGAGGCTGGATCCTGCATCTCGTCTCTCCTGTTTCTGCTGCAAGGTTTTTAGTATGACTATGCACTGATCCGGCATTTCGCCAATCACCTGTCAGGGCGAGACGAGTTCATGCAACGTCGCAACATTTGCGTGCCCGGTCAACTTCAGGGCTTGCCCTCCAGCCGATCCACGGGCCATCAGGTCCATAGCTACCTTCCGTAGCGGGCGCCGCTATTCCGGATTTCGACGAGCAGCATGCGCGAGCACGAGATGCGCTGGCAGCAACAGGAGTATCCATGCGAAGTTGGCCTGCTCGAAACTGGAAAGGATCTTGCTGAACACGGCGAATGCAGCGAGCAGGGCGATCAGCATCGTCAAGCGACGGGCGAAGACGCTTGCCTGCCAGCCCGCATGCGCGGATCGCCACCAGGTCGGAAGCAACAGCACACAGAGTGGACTGAACAGCAGCAGGTTCTCATTGGCCCAGGCCGACTCGTGCTCGGTGAAGCCCCAGAGTCCGAGCAGGATCAGGCCGAACACGGCGCAAATCGAGGAGAACAGCAGGGCCAGCGATGCGAAGCCGATGCGCGCCCAGCGCTGCTCACGTCGGCAGGACATGAACCCAAGCAATGCCGCCAGAGCCATGCCTATGGCCAGGAACGGCCAACGCAGGTCGGGTGGCAATGGTGGCGGTGCCGGAAGGCGAGCTTCGGAGAGCTGATTTTCTTCGACGACCAGGGCAACAGAGTTTCCGGCCGCGTCGACGGTACGCATTTCACGCATGTGATCGCGTAGTTGCATCGGAACGAAGCTGTCCTTCCAGAACGAGAGTCGCTGATCGGAGAAAGGGCCGAGGCCGATGTCGATGACACCCATGAGGAAGGGGTCAGGGCTGGTCAGCGCGGCGGCCAGTATTCGATAGGTAAAGCCGCGCGAGGGCGATGACATCTGCTGGCGAAGACTTCCACCGAGTGCGGTGTCGAGCTGGTCGCGAATCTTGGTCGAACAGTTTGAGGTGAAATAGTCGTAGCGGTAGTGCCGGTTTTCCGGCCACAGGTTCGTGTCGAGGGCCTGTCTGAGTGCGTGTGCCTGTGCCGGTGTCAGGCGCAGGCGCTGCTCGGTCACCGAACGTCCTTGCGCTACGTAGTAGTCGATATCATCGCGGGCGTCATTCGCTGCGATCTGGTAGCGCATGTTGCCCCGAATGAAGTTGAGGAAAAAATCCTTCTCCTCGAAATCGAAGATGCCGTAGTTGTAGCTGATCGCGGCGCCCGTGGCTGGGTCACGGATGACGATGGCGTTGTGTCCGAAGCGCTCCCAATAGACCTCGCCGGGACCGAAGGTCAGAAGGCTGACCTCAAGGGCCGGCGCACCGTCGGCCTGGGCGGATGCCGACGCGCTGCTGACCAGTAGTTGCAGCAGCAGGCAAGCCAGGATCACATGCAGCAGTCGGGCTGCGTTCCATCTGTCACCTGAGGGGTCGACTGAAGGGGCCGGTATTCCCGAGCGAATCACGCCTCCTGAATCCGCACGGCGAACTGCTGAACGCGGCGTGCGTCGCCCTTGCTGACACGGAAAAGGAAGCCGGCAAGCTTCATTTCCTCGCCCGGCTGCGGCAGATGGCCGAACTCGGCTGTGATCATGGCGCCGATCGTGTCGTAGTCCTCGACTGAAAAACGGGACTCGAAGCGATCATTGAAGTCCTCGATCGAGGTCATCGCATTGACCAGGAACCGGCCATCAGTCTGCGGCTGGATCAGGTTCGGGGTTTCCTCCTCGTCGTGCTCGTCGTCGATATCGCCGACAATCTGCTCGAGCACATCCTCGATCGTGACCAG
>NZ_JBAWHJ010000223.1:0-4571 GCF_049593775.1 Dokdonella sp.
TAAGCAAGCGCCGTGAGCAACGTGGCCAGACCGCCGAGGACTCCCTTTATGAAGAAGATATTGAAAAGGCGTTGTCCGAGCCTGTCGATCGCTCACACCTGAGCGAACCTACTGCCGTTGCCGACGCTGCCGTACATGCGTTGTTCGACCCGCACCCCAGACTGCGCTACATGGTCGTTCCGAATGAGCGCCAGGCAAGGGTCACCGTCAACGCAGCGCTGACCCGCGCCGTGCAACTGAATCAGGACCAACCCTATGCCTATGACCGGGAAGCACTGATCCAGATGCTTGATGCCGCGCTGGATGCATCCAAGCCGGAGCCGAAGAAGCCTGAAAGCTGACAACCGCCAGAAGCGATACCGGTCTGTATCCATGTCATACCGCTGGCCAGAATCGTCGCCGTTCCACTGCAACGAAAAAAAAGGACCTAACCCATGTGCCTGAAGACTACTGGGCTACTCTTGTGCCTCACGATCATCTCCGGCCTCGCCGATGCCAAGGGTCCGCCACCGGATCCGCGTGCAACGGCTTTGATCGAGGAGTTTGGCCTCAAGGCTTCGCCAGTCGCATCACGCGACACGCCGGGATGGAAGGTGCCCAAGCGGGTCGTCGTCACGCGCAGCAATCCGGAACTGTTGAAACAACTGCAAGCGGTCGCACCAGGGGTAGAAGTGCTGGCAGCGGCCAAAGGCGCAGAGCTGACGAAACAACTCGCCAACACGCAGGCGGTAGTCGGCCTGTGCAATGCAGAGACACTGGCTGCTGCCCCCTCGCTGCGCTGGATCCAGACCTGGTGGGTGGGCGTCGAGCGATGCATGTCAGTACCGGGACTGGTCGAGCGCGGCATTGTGGTAACCAATACGCAACGTACCAGTGCTATCCCGATAGCGGAACATGCCATGGCGATGACCCTGGCGCTGGCACGTGGACTTCCCCAGTATTCCCGCCTTCAGATGAAAAATGATTGGGACCCGGACTCAAGCGAAATCAAGGTGCGCGAGCTGACGGGTCGCACGATCCTCGTGGTTGGTCTGGGGGGCATCGGCACGGAAGTGGCTCGACGCGCACACGGTATCGGTATGCGCGTGATTGCTACCCGTAACAGCAGTCGCGAAGGTCCGGATTTCGTTGCAAAGGTCGGACTGCCTGACGAACTGCTTTCGTTGGCTACCGAAGCCGATGTTGTCGTGAACGCTGCGCCGCTGACACCGGCGACAACCGGAATCTTCGATCGCGCGTTCTTCGCGGCAATGAAACCTGACAGCTATTTCATCAACATCGCGCGTGGAAGAAGCGCAGTCACTGACGATCTGGTCGAAGCCCTGCGCAACAAGCACCTGGCCGGTGCCGGACTCGATGTCACCGATCCGGAACCATTGCCGAAAGACAGTCCGCTCTGGCAAATGGGCAACGTCATCATCACGCCGCATGTCGCCTCCGATTCCGGTGACCAGGGTGATCGCTACGTCATACTTATCACCGAAAACCTGCGTCGCTACGTGACCGGAGAGCCACTGCTCAACGTGGTTGATATCGAGCGCGGATACTGATTCCCCGAATTCTCCAACCTGCCAAAGCCATCCCCAATGACCGATAACCAGCCTGCCCACAACGAACGCCCGAGTGTCTGGCAAGTACTGGCCGGCGTGCACCGGGATGAACGCACCGTTCTCGTCCTGTCTGCGCTGTACTTCTTCCTCGTCATGGCCAGCTATTTCATCCTGCGCCCCATACGTGACCAGATGGGTGTTGCAGGCGGCGTCAGGAACCTGCCGTGGCTTTTCACCGGAACCCTGGTCGCCATGCTACTGGTCAGCCCCTTGTTCTCCGCGATGGTCTCGCGCTGGCCGCGTCGGCGCTTCGTGACCTGGAGTTATCGGGCATTGATGGCATGCCTGCTCTTCTTCTACGTGTCTCTTGTCAGTCTGCCCGAGTCAAACCAGGTCTGGGTTGGCCGTGCCTTTTTCATCTGGGTCAGCGTCTTCAACTTGTTCGCAGTCTCCCTGTTCTGGGCAGTGATGGCCGATGTTTTCAAATCGGAGTCATCGCGTCGCCTGTATGGCGCGATAGCCGCGGGTGGCACGCTTGGCGCATTGATGGGAGGCGTGGTCACCAGCTTCCTGGTGGAAATACTCGGCGCACCTTCCTTGCTGCTCATATCGCTGGTGATGCTTGAAGTAGCGTTGTGGTGCATGTTTGTCATCACCGGGAAGCGTTCGGCAGATGCCGCAACCGCCAGGGAAGAATCCAGCAACAGCGAAGCGATTATCGGTGGCAATGCCCTGGATGGCTTCAAGCTCGCCCTGCGTTCGCCCTATCTTCTCGGCGTGAGCGGCTACATGTTGCTGTACACGATCGGTTCAACCTTCCTGTATTTCCTGCAGGCTCAAATCGTCGACAACACGATCGATGGTCGCGTGGCGCAAACCGCGTACTTCGCCAACGTCGACATCTGGGTCAATAGTCTGACTCTGATTCTTCAGGTATTCCTGACCGGACGATTGATGGCGCGGATCGGCGTCGGTCTGACCCTTGCCGCATTGCCATTGATTTCCATCATCGGATTCATCGGTCTCGGCCTGACACCCGTCCTGGCCGCGGTCGTCATCTTCACGGTCGCGCGCAGAGTCACCAACTTCGCATTCTCGAGACCAGCACGCGAAGCACTTTATGTCCCGCTATCTCGCGGCGAAAAATACAAGGCCAAGAACTTCATCGACACCGTCGTCTATCGACTCGGCGACCAGATTGGCGCATGGACCAACGGCGTGTTGCTCTGGCTCGGCATGGGCATTGCGGGCATTGCATTCACTGCCGTACCACTCGCCGCCATCTGGCTGGGACTATCACTGTGGCTGGGCAGCAAGTACCGAATCAAGCAGGCGGAAGAGACTGAAGCGGCTGCAAAAACGTGACAGAAACTTCGAGACGAAGGGTGAGCGTGCTTGCCGACGCTCAACCCGCTGCCCTGCCAGCAGATGCTTTCCTTGGTGCGTACAAGGAAAGTGATGCCTACGTTGATTGCTTCGTCACCAGGGTTGCGGGCGAGGTATCCCATGGCGATTTCATTTCTGCGTTCTACACGACATGGCTGTTCAAGACCGAACGACTGATCCTCAGATTCGCGGCCTCGCGACCATCCACCGATGAAGAAGCCATTGAGTTGGCGCTCGGCACGCGCGACCGATTCGCAGCCTGGAAGGTCGAACAGCGCAGCGCGGATCAGCTTCTGTTGTGTGATTTCACCGGGCGCACGCGATCATGGCTGATGACCGTGCCAGATCCCGATTCAGACCCTATATCAACCCGGCTCTATTTCGGCTCGGCCGTCGTACCGCGCATCGATTCAATAACCGGCACGCCCAATCTCGGGGCGGGTTTCCGTGCTCTGCTCGGATTCCACAAGCTCTATTCGCGGCTGCTACTGCGAGCTGCCTGCGCGAATCTACAGCGCAATTGACTCACGCACCTGACCGCGCGTTCAAGGCAACGGCTCAAGGCGAGGGACCATCCAGCGGCCCCCGGAAGATCAGGTCAGGATCGTCGACGACCAGCAGGGCTTGCGCCTTCGGATAGCCAATCCGCGTGGTGCGGCCATCCGGCCATCGGATGTCGAGCGTGTCGGCCATCGTCGCCGTGCCCAATCCGAAATGGGCTTCGAGGATTCCCCCATCGAAACAAATCTTCAAAAAGGGGCATGACAAAAGTGGCCGTGAACTGGCCATGCCATTTATTGCACTGCCCTGTCGGTGCAGGGTAGCGGCTTCAGAACAGACAACAAGGCGAAAGTGCCAGCAAACGCGGCGTCATAACGCAGAATAAGCCTTGAAAACCGGCATGAATCAGCGAGATAACAAATTTGAATACATTCGGCATGCATGTCATTGGCGTGGCATGCATTTGCCGAACTCGTTCTATTCGCCGCGCAGTCGCGTCGTCAGGCCCTTGAGGAAATTGCGCAACATCTGGTCTCCGCAGTCGCGATAGTGCTTGTGGCCAGGCTGGCGAAACAGCGCTGACAACTCGGGTTTGGTTACCGGAAAATCCGCGTCGGCAAAGATCTGATGCATGTCCTCGTCCTTGAGTTCGAATGCAACGCGCAGCTTCTTCATCACAACATTATTGGTCACGCGCTTTTCAACTGCCCGAACCGGCATGCGCTCATCACGTCCGCGTTGGTGAATGATCAACCCGTCGAGAAAATGTGCGAGTACGGCATCACTGCATTCGACGCGGTATTCGTCACCTTCCTTGACAAGCATCGATTTCAGGTCGTCCAGACTCAATCGCAATTCCGGATTGGGCAGCTTGGCAATCTCGACCACCTTGATGTCACTGAGATCCAGCATGTAGCGAATACTGCGCAGCACATCGTTGTTGATCATCTAAGAACCTCTGGTTGAACGTGGTGAAGAATAAGGGCCCGCCCTCGCATTGAATGAATATTCAAGCGGGCCAGACTACCGGAAAGAGCCGATGCCTATTGCACCGGGCCCATTCCGAGACAATAAAATTCCAACTGAAGGCGCCATGAGGCCCTGGACAGGACTATCGGGCCAACTCATAGAGAT
>NZ_JBAWHJ010000224.1:0-17640 GCF_049593775.1 Dokdonella sp.
TCCAGGATGCGCTGGCAACTACATAGTTGCCATTGCTGAGCGCAACTACACCTTCGTTGCCGATCTGATCATCGGCAGTCGAGCCAATCAACGAGTTGGCTGGGGAAACCGGGCCGCTCAACCCGGAGTTTCCATTTGCCCAGGTCACCGCGCCGACGGCCTCGATGCCGCCATTGCTCCAATTGGGAGAACTGACGACATAGTTGCCATTCTCGAGCGCGGTAACGTCACCAACGCGGTCATCGATCGAACTGCCGACCAGCGAGTTGGTTGCGGAGACCACGCCATTCAGGCCGGTATCGGCATTGATCCAGGTGACTGCACCGACATTGATGATCGTATCGCTATCCCAGTTAGTGCTGGACACTACGAAATGTCCGCTACCCAGCACGGTGATACCGCGATTGCCAATCCGGTCGTCGGCCTTGCCTCCCGTTAGCGTGCTAATCAACACACCCTCGGTGCCATACAAGTGCACCGCACCAGGCCCTTCCGGATCCACCACGACGATATTGCCATTCGGAAGCACGGCAACTTCGGCGCCGAATTCAATGCTGCCAGGCGGACCCGGAATATCGAATTGGGCGGCGATGGCGCTTGGCAGACTCGCCAACAACAGCAATACCGTGAATGTCACAGCTAGAGACCTTGCCCCCTTCCTGATAGGGATCCCAAACGCATCGACTGGGGGGACAAAATCGTGGTGGACCTGGATCGGTGCATTCATCGGAGAGTTTCCATGCAGGAGTCTGACTCCATCGTGGTCATTCGGTGCCGGCAAGTCATGAAGAAACTCTGAAAGTTCTCTGCAAATCGCATGCAATCGCAGAATCTCGGGGTAAACAGCAGCGCTGGCGAGTTCCGCACACCGGTATTGGCTAGATGGTGTCGCATCCGCAAAGGATGGCAATCAGGCCGATTGCGACCTCGATGGACCTCCTGGATCGAACCGGGAAATGCAGAATCCTGATTTTGCCTGTCTCCCTGCTCGCTTCTGTCAGCGCCGACGGGGGCCTGGCTCCCCCCCCCCTTCATTCATGTCCCGGTGCCCAGTTTCGGGGATTGGCGGATGCCGCTGGTGCCGGTTGTGCGGCCATGACCGGGCCAAGAGCAATTCCGTGAGCCGTTTTGGCACTGTTTCACGCACTACCTTCGTTGAGCGCGGGCAGATCTTCGATTGCGTTTCGGTTTTTTCACAGAATGCTTCTCCGGAAGCACACTCATAACCACTAGCGCCCGACCTTGGGCCAGATCGCAACCAAGAGCCCGATTTTTCCGCCGTACCCGTCGTAAAAGGAGAGAGAAATGCGCATTCTTGTTGCGGTTGTCATCGCGCTGCTATCCACCACGTCATATGCACAAACCTGCGCAAACCTGGTGGCACCCCCGTCCACAACGTTGTCGTTCACTGGCCCAGGCTACTGGCGCTACATTATTTCCGAGGGGTTTCTCGCGGGCGAGCCAACCATCGACGAACTGGATGCCGAGTTCTACTCGAGCTCGTTTGGATCGTTCAACCTTGCGACTGGCGCCAACGACAATTACTCCACTTGCGATCAATGCATCACTTTCAGTCGTGACTACACGGATCCTGTGAACAACAAGTTGTTCTTCCAGAGTACCGGCACGATCACGATCACCCAGGCGCCAGGGCCGGCGACCTTGAACGTCCAGCTTTCGAACACGCGCCTGGTTGAAGTGACCCTCGACCCGAACACCTACGTGTCCACGCCAGTTCCCGGCGGCGAGTGCTACGACCTGGTCCCCAATGAAGTCTTTCTCTCAGGCTTCGATGATTGAGCCAGGCGCGGCACCCCATCGGGAATTCGATTCCCGAAACGACTGAACGCGGTCTGGATACCGAACGTGCTGGAAAAGCACTGGAGTTAAAGTAGCGCGGAAAGCCTGAGTCGAATCGCGGGAGGTGCAGCGCGTTCAGATGTCGGCGCGCCCTCTGCATGGGCAGTCCGCCGCCCTCGATTTCAAGCGGGTCGAGCTGCTTGATGCCTGTTGGGTGCTCGCCCCACACGATCTGCTCGTATAGTGGCTGTCCCGAGCTGGCTCTTGCCAGCGATTACCCAGGACAGATCATGACCGCATCCGCCGCTTTCGTGGAACGCCTGAGTCAGTCGCTGGAATCCCGGGAGCTGGAGCGCAAGTCCGGATTGGGGAAGCTCGCCTGGAGTGGCCAGATCAACGGCCGCTCGTGCATCGTGACCCTCAGCAGGCAAGGCCGCACGCGCTACACCGGAGAGGTGCGCAGCCGCGAACACCTTGGCTACCGCCTGCGTATCGAACTTTCCACTGCAGTGCGCGTACGGCTGTTCTTCGTGCGCTCGGGGTTCGCCAGGAACCCATTCATTCGCTGGGTCTATCGCTGGAGAAAGCAGCAGGTACTCGCCGATGTGCCTACCTCTCTGGATGGCTTTGACGTCGTAACGGCTGATCGCGACTATGCCCTGCGCCTGGTGCATCAACCGCGCGCAGCAACGACGATCAGTGACCTGCTCACACGGAATGCCAGCGCTTCCCTTGCCGGCAGCATCCATTTCGGGCCGGGCACCATTCACTACGCAAGCCCCATTCTGCAACCTGAGACCCTCACACCGGACTACACGTTCGAGGCAATCAACGAGCTACTTTCGATCCTCGCCACTGCCGAGCAACTTCCAGCACCAAAGGTGCCCTGCACTCTCACGCGATTTGAAAGGCTCTCCAAGGACCAGCCATTGCTGGTTGCGGCGCTGATCATTCTTGCTGCGCTTGCAGCCCTGCTGCTTGGTGCCGGCTTGCTGATCCTGCTGCTTTTTCTGGTGTTCTGACAGGCGCCTTGGAGAACGAATTGCGGGGTCGACTGCCGCACGAATCAATCGACACCCCTGATCTTTGCTGCACCCTGCACACGCAGGGCAGGCAGGCTCAAATTTGCGGGGAGGAATAGCGCGATCAGTTCAAGGCTTCAGGACACAGTGGCTGGCACCCTGCGCGTCAGCTTGGGGGTGAGAGGACTCGGATGCGCGATGCTGCAGGTGGCAACTTGCAGCAAGGATTCCAGCACGCAGGCGAACCTAGCGGGCGGAGCGTCCGTGACGAAGGCATGCTGCAAGCCAGGCTGCGAGAACCAGATGGAAGGCAACGGCAGGCCATGACGCGACTCCTTCGATGCCGTGCGCCAGGTAGCCATGGACCAGAAGCACTGGCACACCGATGTTGTACACAAGCAAGCCTGTCAACAAGCTGTCAGGAGATCCTCCACGCGTGGTCGTCTTCTCGAACCAGCAGACAAGGCCCATGGCGATCAGTGCAAGCCCCGCTATGCGAGCCACGACGAGCGCAACTTCGGACTCCAGGGAATGGCCGAGCAGGATCTCGACAATGACGGATGGAACGAACACCAAACCTGCCCCGGTTGCGAACTCCACCACCGCGATCGCCGCAAGCAGCGCCTTGATCTTCATGGTTCCAGCTCCGAATTCGACGCGTAACGCGACCGGCTGAACTCTACACGCTTCTGGGCATCAACAAGCCCACAAATGGTGCCGTCAGAACAAAAGTTGAAAGCCCCGGATATCGTGCTCCACCCTGGATTTCCCGACTCAGGACTCAAGATCATTCCCGATTTGCGCCGGGCCTCAGGGAATCTCCACATAGTATCCGCGCGACTCATCAGCATCGAACTGCTGATTGTCTGTGAGACACTGCACGAGGCCGCCACTTCATGCCATTGAACTGCCACCATGAATCCTGCCCCGAACTCCAATAGCCTGGATTCCGAGATTCTGTCCCGCCTCCCGGCCTATCTCGAACAACCGGAAGACGAGCGCGCGGCCTGGTTGCAGCAACACTGTGGCGACAATCCCAAGCTGATGAAGGCGATGCAGCGCATGGGCGACGCTGCCGCTGCGTGCGGTGATTTTCTGGAAAGCAGCCCGGTTTCTACGCAGCCTCCCAATCGAAGCGGCAAACGAATCGGTCGCTACGAGCTGATCAGCGAACTCGGACGCGGAGGCATGGGTGCGGTCTACCGCGCTCGTCGTGCGGATGGCGCCTTCGAACAGGAAGTCGCCATCAAGCTTTTCCTTCAGGATCTGGTCAGCGATTCCGCGTTGCAACGATTCACCGCGGAACGCCAGATCCTCGCAAGCCTGGAACATCCCGGCATCGCGCGACTGATCGACGGCGGAACTACTGCTGAAGGCACGCCCTTCGTCGTGATGGAGCTGATCAAAGGCGAGCCGATCACGAAGTATTGCGAAAACCACAGCCTCGATCTGCAAGCCCGTCTGAAACTGTTCCAGAACATTTGCGAAACACTCGAAGTCGCCCACCAGAAGGGCATCGTGCATCGCGACATCAAGCCGGCCAACGTGCTGGCGACGAAAGAGGGGCGCACCGTCCTGGTCGATTTTGGCATCGCCAAGGTACTGCGCGCAGAAGAATTCGCAGCAGCCTTGCCGGCGACCGTGCCGGGACTGACCGAGCTGACGCCTGACTACGCCAGCCCGGAACAGATCCGCGGACAGGACATCAGCGTCGCCAGCGACATCTATTCGCTTGGCATTCTGCTCTACGAAATCCTGACTGGCTCGCGTCCATACACGACAAACAGCCTCTCACCGGGTGAAATCGAACGCAGCGTCTGCGAAACGATTCCACCTGACCCGAGCTCCCGCGTAGCGATGATGCGGGCGCGCCCGCCGGCTGGCCTGGACGACAATCGCAAACTTCGCAGCAAGCTGCGTGGCGATCTCGATCGCATCGTGATGACCGCATTGCGCAAGCTGCCGAACGACCGCTACAAGAGTGCAGCTTCGTTCGCCGCCGACATCGGCAGATATCTGTCGGGCCTGCCAGTCAAGGCACGCGGTGCATCACGATCCTACCGCGCCGGCAAGTTCATTGTGCGACACCGTTTCGTTGTCGCCGCAGTCACTTTCGCGATTGTCGCCCTGCTCGGCGGATTGGTCGCCGTCAGCTTGCAAGCGCGCGAAGCCCAGCGGCAGCGCGACATCGCCCTGCAGGAAGCCGAACGGGCCAAGAGCACGAAGGACTTCCTCGTCGAAATGATCGGTCGCGCCGATCCCTACGAGAATTCGGAGTCGGCCACCCTGATTGGCGCGATCAAGCAGTCCACAACCAGCATTGATACTCGCTTCAAGGGACAACCCCTGCTCGAAGCCGACCTGCGCTACGCGATCGGATATGCCTTGCAGAACCTTGGCGAGATTGAACCGGCACAGGAACAAATGGAAAGAGCGTTGACCCTGCGAGAACAGGCAGGATCAAAGCTCGATATTGCGGAGGCCACTGCCGGACTTGGCATCATCGACTGGTGGAAGAGCGACTTCAAAGCCGGAGAAATGCATTTTCGACAGGCACTGGATCTGATTGATGTGGATCGATCCGATCGAGCTTCCATCCTGCGCGTCGATGCCTTGATCAATCTCGCCGGCATGCTGATTGATGCCGGTGACTACCCCCGAAGTGAGTCCATTTCGCGCAAGGCGGTTGCCGCGGCAGAAGACTGGCCAGGCATTCCGGTAGCGACACTGGCCACGCTTTGGGGCAATCTGGCCACTGCCCAGCAAGGCAACAGCAAACTGGATGCCGCCGGGAAATCATTCGAGAAAACACTTGAGATGCAGCGCAAGGCGACAGGCGAAATGAATCCCGCCTATGCGATCGTGCTGAACAATCAGGCCCATCTTTTCCTCGAACAAGTCATGCTGGACAAGGCCATCGAAAACCTGACGCAATCCTTGAACATTCGCCGCCAGACCCTCGGCAAAAACCATCCACAGACCGCCACCGCCTTGTTCAATCTGGCCCACGTGCAGACAAAGGCAGGCGACTTTGCGGCAGCGGAACGCAATGGACTGGAAGCCCTGAGAATTGCCGAAGACAGTTACGAGCCAGGTCATCCGCGCATCGGCAAGGCACATCAGGCGCTCGCAGAGCTCTACTTGAAGACCAACCAGCTTCCACTGGCACGCAAGAATGCGTTGTACGCGCAGACCATCTACAAGAAGGCCTCTGGCGTAGATCCTGCGTGGATAGAAGCCGCCAACGCACTCGTCCAGAAGACGCAAGAACCAAAGACCAGGCAGTAGCATCGAATGAGCGAAGTCCAGCGACACGCCCCGGCAACGAACGAATCGAAACATTCAGCTCGCCAAAATGCCCAACCTGCATTACCTGCGAGTTCTTCTGAAATGACCTCCACTCCCTCACACGCGTTCTGAAGCGCCGCACGAACCCGCGAATTCGCCAGTCTCCCTCCGGCTATACTGGGAGCCGTATGGCACTCCGTCCCAGGCTATTCCAGTACTGCTGGCTCTGCTTCCTGTTTGCAGCGCCCGGGGCAATGTATTTCGAGAACGCAAGATCTCCTTCCCGAAGGATCGCCGCCAGCGTTCACCTTGCGCGCGTTGCCCTGCTGCTGGGGCTACTGGCGGGCGCACTCACCCACGCCACTTCTACGGATCCAAGCGTGCGCGAGTTGCTCGGAAGCCCTGGCCTTGTGCAGCTCCCCGACGATCCGGACGAGCTCTTTGACGCCAGGGCGGTACGTCGTTTCTACACGCGTCGCGGATTCCAGCCAGCCTGGACTGGCCCTGGTTGTCAGGCCGCACTGCAATCGCTGATCGGCGCCATCGAAAATTCCGAGACTCACGGCTTGCAGGCGCACGACTACCATCTGGACGGCCTGATCGGGTCCGGTCGCTGCGATGCCACGCGCGAGCTGTTGGCTACCGATGCCTGGCTTGCACTGGCCGCGCACCTGCATGCTGGCCGCGTCGATCCCCTGACCGTCGAGCCTGACTGGACAGCCATCCGGCCCGGTATCGATGCTGTAGTGCTACTCGAACAGGCGCTTGCCGACGGGGATGTAGCCGGCGCCCTCGAACGCCTTGCACCGCAAGATTCCCTGTACGCCGCACTTCGCACGACTCTGGTTCGCTTTCGCAGCTACGCCGCGCTGGGGCGCTGGACTGCCATCAATTCCGGCCCTGCCCTTCGCCTCGGCGACTCGGGAATGCGTGTCGAACAATTACGCGCCCGTTTGTTCCTTTCAGGGCTGCTTGAGGCAGCTCCGGACGGCGGCGTCGATTCAAGTTTCGATGCATCGGTGGAGAGTGCCGTTCGCGCATTCCAGCGCCGCACCAACCTTGAGCCCGACGGCATAGTCGGCACGCAAACCCTGTTTCAGCTCAACCGGCGCGCGACGGATCGCATCAACCAGATTCGAGCGAATCTCGAACGACTGCGCTGGCTGCCTGACGACATGGGTCGCCGCCACATTCGGGTCAACATCGCAGACTACCGCCTCGAGGCCTGGAACAGTGGCGCAATCGAGCGGGAACATCAGGTCATCGTCGGGCAACAGTACCGACGCACACCCAGCTTCTCGGGCGCCATCACCTACCTGGTCTTCAGTCCCTGGTGGGAAGTTCCCCGTTCGCTCGCCGTGCGGGACAAGCTGCCACTGTTCCGGCGCGATCCTGGTGCCGTGACGCGCGGCGGCTATGAAGTACTCGATCGCGACGGCCGCATGGTTGATCCGGCCGGCATCAACTGGAAGGCAGTGTCGGCAGCCAATTTCCCCTATCGCGTGCGCCAGCGACCAGGGCCACAGAACGCACTGGGCTCGGTAAAGTTCATTTTCCCCAACGCGCACAATGTCTACCTGCACGACACTTCGAACCCGGCACTCTTCGGACGCGTTCGACGCAGCTTCTCCTCCGGCTGCATACGTGTCGAGTCTCCTCTCGCGCTCGCCCAGTGGATTCTTTCGCCGATGCCGGAATGGACAACCGAACGCATCGAAGCAGCGGCGAGCGCAAGCAACGCCCAGACAGTCGTGCTGGACGAATCGGTCCCCGTCCACCTGCTGTACCTGACCACCGTATACGACGGCAACGACAGCGTCCGATTCATCGATGACATCTACATGCGCGATCCCGAACTTGTCATCGCTCTCGATCGCGCTCCGCCCGTGAAGGCACCCTGACGCCACGTCCGCTGGAGGTCACAGCCTCTTTGGACGATCCAGACGGGCGGAGGAAGCAACCGGATTTCAACCGGACTCGAATGGCACAGGCATATTTGCTAGAACCTGAAAATGATGCCCGTTCTGGCGCCGCTGTCATCGAGTTCGAGCGAACCCCTGTAATCACGACGATCAAGATTGACATCAATCTTGTTGCGGCTGTAGTCCAGATATACACCGAACCTTTCCCACGGGAACCATTCGACCCCAATCTGGCCTACCGCTACGCTGCCATCGACATCGTTGATGGTGGCGTTGAACACCCCTGCACTTGCGTAGATCCGCCAATCATCTGCAGGACGCCAACGCCAATCGAACCCAATGCTTGGTGCGGGCACGCCACTGTTGGCGTCGGCTCTGTTGACGGCTGTCGTCTGCTCGACTTCAAGAGACAACCCGATGTCGTAATACACCAAGCCTACTCGCGGCCCCAACGCCCAGTTTTCCTTTTGCCAGGCCCAAAAGACGTAGTGCATCTCGTAGCCTTCCATCTCCAACTCGGTGCGCACCCGCGAACCAGCTGGAAAATCCTGCCCTTCGAAGATGATGTCGCGCTGCAGGGTGCGATTGGAGGAACGTGAGTTGTTGAAGTAGCTCACTCCAAAACCATGGTGGGCCCATGGTCGCCAGTCCACCTGTGCAAAGGCAATCGCCTCAGAACTTTTCAGCCCCAGGTCACGTTGCAAATCGATATCGGTGCCGCTGTCAATAACGCTGCCCTCGACCCGAGCTACCGTATCGAGTTGTGTGAAATAGGTCGCCAGTCGTACCGAAAACACATCGAGCACTGGCACTTCGGCCATGGCTGCAGCTGGCAGCATGCATGCCATCGACAACACACACGAAAAACCGAAACGGGTGTTGCTTCGAATGCTGACTGTACTCACTGCTTTGCTCCTGGACATGTAACTCGCAAGACTACCACTCCAACTGATTTTCGGCAGTATCTCTGGCAGTCATGTCTGCGCGCTTTTGACATGCGGACAAGCGTGTCGGTAGCGATGCGTAGAGCCAGCCCGATCACTGGCCGACCCAGCCGGCAAACTTCATGCTGAGACCTTTGCAGAATCCCGCTTTTCTGCAGAACATCCGACCTCGCTCGATCATCATCCTGCAAAGCCGCAAGTGCGCGCGTGCCAGCCATCCGTAACGGTAAATCTGTGGGCCCCGGTGCTGTTTTCACGGCCAGGTTTCCCGCCGAAAATCTGCCAGAGGGACTGCAGTACGGCGACAGCCCTGGCAATCACCCTGGTGCGACCCGGGCTCTCAAGATGACCCCACACGCGGACTACCAGACTGATGCCACCAGTACCGGTTTCTGGAGTTCGTCACCTGCTGCCATCAGACCCCGTGCACCAGATATTGTTCGACCGCCTGCATGGCTTCAATCCCGTACACCACGGAAGGACCGCCGCCCATCATGATGGCCACCGACACTGCTTCCAGAATCTCTTCCTTGCTCGCGCCAGCCTTCAATGCATCATGCACGTGGTAGGTGATGCAGCCGTCGCAGCGAACCGTGATTGCGATGCCCAATGCGATCAACTCCTTCGTCTTGCTGTCCAGTGCCCCGGCCTTGAGACTGGAATCATGCAATGCACCGAAACCCTGCATCACATCCGGGAGTGCCGTGCCCAGTTTCTCCATCCAGGTGCCAAGTTCCTGGTAGTGCGCGGGAAAGTCTTTCATGGTCGTCTCCAACAGGTGTGATTGTGGCGGGTTGCCTCGGAGGACTGCGATGCATGCCATCAGCGACCTCCGTCGAATGCAACCAGGGTGGACGGGAACCGATTCCCTGAACCGGCCTCGCCTGGCTACGGCGTTGCATCTACCAGCCTTCCAGAAGACCTCCGTCCGCGAAGTCCCAGATGAAGTAAACGTAGCCACGCCAGTCATAGCGATCGGTGTCATTTAGCGGCAACTCGACACCCACGTTTAGTGCGATGTTGCCGCGCTTGTTCAGGCCAATGCGCGCCTGTGGCAGCATGGAGAGCTGTACGGCATCCTTGCGCTCGGCACCGGTTCCGCGTTCGAATGGAACCTCGGCAACAAACTCCAGGGCCGGAAATACGTTGCGCGGCAGAGACGTGTAAGTCCAGTGCACGACGCCGGCAAACTCCGCACTGCTATGGTCGGAGTCTTCCAGATCCAGCTTGAGCCGGCCGCTGCCCTGAAAGGTGAGCCCCTCGTTGATTACCTTGCCTACAGCGATGTAAGGCAGAAACTCCCAGTGCGCATCATTGTTGAGGGGCACGCCTATCTGCGCCGCGCCCGCCAGAATGAACCCGGCTCGCCGGTCATGTTTGAGCACATACTTGAATCCTGGTTCGAAGTGACCGAATTCGGAGGTACTGCCCTTGTCCTCGTAGGTGACTTCCAGAATGCCCTGAGCGCGCGTGCCGAGGCGGAACTCATACTCCAGGGTGTTCTTCCAGGCATCGTCGCCATCCAGCCCGCTGTAGCGTTGCTTCCAAACCCACTCGTCCTCGGGGAAGGCCTTCTTGGTGCGCAACGGCAAAAATAGATTGAGATCACCGTCTGGATAGTCGTGTTCTCCGCCGATGCCGGTTTTGACATACGCAAGCACCGCATTGATGTCGGACTCGGACAGCACGCCACCGAATGCCGGCATCATTTCGGAAAATCCCAGTGCCGGTCCGCCATCGGTGACCACGGTCTTCCAGTCTGAAACGGGCTCGCGACTGTTGAACAGCTTGTCGGAGAAATTGGCCGGCACAACACCCAGCGCCTTGACCAGGGCCGATTCAGGATCGGGCTGCCCGGCAGCGCCATGACAACTGACACAATGCGACGAGAAGACAGCCTCGCCGCGCTCCAGCTCATCGCTGCCCGCAGCGGCGTGGCCGAATTGCAGCAGTAAACAGAGTGAAAACAGGACTCTGAACACCTTCATGGTTTCCATGGATTGGCTACTCCGTCGACTACCATGTGTTCAGTAATAGCCCTTTTCACCTGCAAGAGGACTGACTCAGATCAAGTAACAGGGTTCGCAGGGACTGTCATGGGTGCTCGGCCAAGCCTGCGGGCAAGCAGAAGGCGATGGACAGCCCGAATGCGCCGGCTTACTGGATTCGTGATCAGTTTCCGAATTGCGAAGCATTGGCTATTCCGCGTTCGCCGAGGAATTTCGATGTGCCGCGCGTCTTTCCGCGAACGAATGATTCGTTGAAGGAGACACAGCTACCTTCGCCGGGCCCGAACGTCACGAATGCGCTGACGGACCTCACCGGGTGGCGGAGTTCCCCGCCATTCCTTCCAACAATGCAGCTCGATGAAAGCGCCTGGATTGCCTACCGGGGTGATTCAGGTCGCAACCATAGCCAGATCGCGATCAGCATCATCATCGCGCTGACACCAATGGCCAGCCACAAGTGCGGTGACAAGGCAAACAACAACAACGATGTAGCAGCCATCATCGTCGTGGCCATCCATTTGGCATTCCGGCCAACCACACCATTTTCGCGCCAATCGCTGATCATCGGCCCCATGTACGGGTGGCTGAGCAGCCAGTCGTGAAGTCGCTGCGATCCGCGCGAGGCCGCGTAGGCGGAAAGCAGGATGAACGGAACGGTCGGAACCACGGGCAGCGCAATGCCAATGATGCCTAGCCCAAGGCTGACATAGGCCAGCAGCCACCATGCCCAACGCCAGCGGCGGCGGGGTCCGGGGGGCGTCTCTTCACTCACGAAAATGTCTACCGGCTGCAAGGCCGATGGATGTGGTTTCGATCATTCGGCTGACCTCCATTGGCGATGCGAGAAAGCGCCAGCAAATAGATTACATCGCCGATGCGGTGCAGCACTACACCTCGTTCCTGCAGGGCAAAAGCCAGAACGGACGTCGAAATTGGAACCTGACCGGGTTGTGAACAAGCAGCGCATGCCAAGGTCGATACTTTCGGCTGCCGGCAACCAACTGCGCTATTGTCGACGCTGAACGTGCATGACGTGAGGGGATCGATGATGGACGAATTGCGCAATAGCGTGCCGGTCGTCGGCGTGGGGCGGCGCGAGGCGATTGTCCTGCTGACTCTGGTCGGTGCAGTGCTGCTGTGGTCGGCGATTGCGCCGAACGACCGCCTGACCTGGTTGATGGAAGTCATCTGGGTGCTGGCTGCGATCCCGCTGCTGATCGGCACACGCAGGCGATTCCCGCTGACGCGCATGCTGTATTGGCTGCTCGCGATCCATGACGTGATCCTGATTTACGGCGGTCAGTACACCTACGCAGAGACACCACTCGGCAATTGGGCGCGCGATTCGTTCGACCTCGCGCGCAACCACTACGATCGTCTGGGCCACTTCGCACAGGGTTTCGTGCCGGCGATCCTCGCCCGCGAACTGTTGCTGCGTCTGACGCCATTGCGGCCGGGCGGCTGGCTGTTCTACCTGGTCTGCGCCGCCTGTCTCAGCTTCAGCGCGTTCTTCGAGTTCATCGAATGGTGGGCCGCCTTGATCATGGGGGGAGACGCCGATGCCTACCTCGCAACCCAGGGAGATATCTGGGACACTCAATGGGACATGTTCCTGGCGCTATGCGGCGCAATCCTGGCCCAACTCCTGCTGACGCGCTGGCATAACCGCCAGCTCGGCGTGCGTTGAGGGGAAACGGGCACGCGCGGCATGTTGCGATGCCGCGCATCGCTTCAAACGGCGGCCCGCTCCAACGCGCTGCGTTGCCAACGTCTTCCGCATAGATCCACACTTCACCGACCTCAGCTTGCCCCGGCATCCAGCACGTGCCCCGGTCGCAGGCAAACACTTACGGACGCTACCGCTCGGTTTACCATGGCGACGACATGACCGATCCCGCACCCCGACGCCATCTGATACGCCGCAGCCTGCTGGTACTGTCTGCCGCCGCCATAATGAGCTACCTGTTGTTGGTGCTTTTGTTGCGTCCGTCGAACGATCGCGACTGGTCACTCGATCAGCAGCACCTTGCGACCGCCGAATTTTCCGGCGACAGCGTACGCGTGCGGAACGTGCGAAATGCCTACTATCGGTCGACGACAGACTTCGATGTGCACTGGGAAGATCGCACTTTTGACCTGCGCCAACTGGAATCGGTCTGGTATGTGGTCGAGCCCTTCGCCTCCTGGCGCGGGCCAGCCCACACCTTCCTGAGCTTCGGCTTCGACAATGGCGAATATATTTCCATCTCGGTCGAGATTCGCAAGGAACGCGGTGAAGCGTTCTCGCCACTGAGCGGACTCCTTCGACAGTACGAGCTGGCCTACATAGTCGGCGACGAACGCGACCTGATCGGCCTGCGCGCCAATCACCGCAATGACGACGTGCACCTCTACCCGATGCGGGTGACCCAGGCCGCGGCACGTGCGCTGTTCGTCTCAATGCTGGAACGCGCCAACGCGCTGGCGGAACAGCCCGAGTTCTACAACACACTTACCAGCACTTGCACCAGCAACATCGTTGACCATGTCAGCCTGATCACACCCGAACCAATTCCATTCAGTTACAAGACCCTGCTGCCGGCCTATTCGGACGACCTGGCCTTCGATCTTGGCATGATTGACACAGCCCTTCCCCGCGAGCAGTTTCGCGCCGCGTTCCGTATCAATGATCTCGCGCTGAAACATGCCGACAGCGTGAATTTTTCAGAGGCGATTCGCTCGCACCATCGCAAATGAATCCGAGTCCGAAGCGCGGTCAGCGGGAACGATTGGCACGCTGTTTCCAGCGGGTTTCCGGAAGGCGCGAACTGGCTCCAACGCGGGATCCATTCCATTTCGCAATCGGCTCACTCTTCAAGTGGCAAGCAGGATCCGGGAAAACCGGCCTGCCGGGAAATCGCCCGCTCTGATATGAGTGGCTGGACGGCCACTACGGTTCTTCGCCACGCCCGATAGACTTGAGGTGATCCTTCAGGGTTCGCTCGAAGCGCGACATTGTTGGTCGCACCAGCGGTCGATACAGATAGCGCAGTACCCACCCCGGAATCCATTGGCCACGTTCTTCGTAGGCGACTCTGGCTCTGGGGTGATCCATGAAACGAAAACCGACGGGGCGATACTCGGAACTGGTGGTCCAGAACTCGATGCGGTTGACGTGTTTGACGCTCTTGTAGCCGTAGTGAGCGGGTGCCACCAGGCGCAAGGGTGCGCCATGCTTGATTGTCAGCGGCTCGCCGTTCAATCGATCCGCGAGAATCACATCCGACGCCAGCAGATCTTCAAGTGGCAGGCTCGAGCGCGCGCCGTCCTGGCCGCGCAGAACGACGAATGTCGCCTGCGCAGACGGCCTGGCAAGCGGCACCACGACCTGCCGGTAGAAATCCGAGAAGCGAATGCCGCTCCACCGAAGTGCCCGGTGTGTCCAGGTGGTCACACAATGAAAATCGGAGCACTGCTCGACCCGCGCGAGGGCATCGAGCTCGGTCCCGACTTCCAGGGACGACTCCACGTCACCGGCGATCTGAACCTTGATTGCATCAATAGCCTTTGGAAAGCGCACGGCAAACGGAGTCAAACCGAAACGCGGAAAACTCTCGATTTCTCGCTGTCCTGGTGGCAAGGCCGCGCTCGTTCTCATGCAGACTCCTCTGAAACCACTCAACGCACTACCAGGGATGTTGCCGGCGTGTCGCGCCATGCTAACCGAGCACTCCGGCATTCTGGCCGTTCCGCCGGACATTTCAGCCCAATCAGCATCCTGCTTCGCCACACAGCGGCGACTCCATGGCAGTGGATGCTCCTGCAAATCCAGCTTCCATCCAGCAAAGCCGGGCCAACCAAACCGGCTATGCAAAAGCAGGTTCGAGAATTGAAACCTGATACCGCTTCGACTGCACCGGGTTTTGCTACCAGGGCAGCTCGTCACCCTTGGCATGGCGGAAGCTGCCGGTCTGTTCAAGTGTGAGCGCATCCAGGCGTTCGACCAACTGCATGGCAGCCGCATCCGGACTGATGTCGCCACTGCCACCAACCATCTCGGTCGCGACGTATCCGGGGTGCAGCAGCATCACCGCCACACCACGGTCTTTCAGGTCCAGTGCCAGCGACTTTCCAATCGCGTTCACTGCTGCCTTTGACGCCCGGTATCCGTAGTAGCCACCAGAACCGTTGTCCGCAACCGAGCCCATGCGACTGGTCAGGATGCCTAGCTTCGCGCCCTTTGCCAGGTTCCCTGACAAGGCCTGTACCGTGCGCAGCGGGCCGAGCGAATTCACCTCGAACTGCCGACGCATCTGCTCGAACCCATCCTCGTCGATGGCACCCAGCGTTTCCTTCGAGAGGATGCCGGCATTGCAAACCAGGACGTCGATACGCGTATCACCCAGGCGCTTCACCAAGGCCGCAAGCGCAACACCGTCAGTCACGTCAACACCGGATTCCACCCGCGCGCCCGTCGCCTCCAGTGCGTCGCTGCTTTCACGGCAAGTGCCAATCACGTCGTCGCCGCGCGCCGCATACTGCTTCGCAAGCGAAAGCCCGATACCACGGTTGGCTCCGGTGACAAGAATGGTAGACAAGACAATCTCCTGATGCTGAATGGAGTTCAGGATATGGAGACGACCGTGCCCGTGATCAAGCGTGGCCTGAATTGCCGCGGGGCTCATGAAATGGAGTCAGCGGAAAGGCAGCTGAGAATGCACCTGTCCTGGCAGACACGCGCTTCGGAAGCGTATGCCGCATCACACTACAGGTCCGAGCCGATGCTGCGCTTGAAGAGTCGGGAACGAACCTCGCGTTTCAAGGTTCGGCCACAGCGTGGCAGCAAGGGAGAATGAACCATCAAGTGCTCTTGCGCTATTGCGTACACCAATGAAGAAGCGATGGCGATGCGATAGGCACAAACTTCGAGATCAAGTTGAAGTCTTCCATACAGGAATATCCAGCGATAGCTTCCGTCCAAGTTCGATCGATGCGCAGATCTGCAGCCAGTCAGGGCGCAAATCATTCGAGAACCAAATACCTTCCACCCTTGGGCTTCCCGGCAGTGCTTCTGGATTTGGTCCGCCGAACTGCGGAACTGCGGAACTGCGGAACTGCAGGAAGTTCAACCTGATCCGAGCCTCAAGTGTTGGCGAGGGCACCGGTCACCAGAACATTGAATCCGGACCTCAAGGAGTGTGATTGCGTGCGGGCAGGCCCGTTGCAGCTTCGTTCGCGCACATTCGCGCGCGCACGTCATCAAGATACTTCTGCGAGCCTTCATGCGGCGATTCCAGTCGCTCAAGCGAAGTCTCGGCTCGCGCAAGCAAATCTGACGCATCTGAATAGTGCGCCTGCAAGAGATGCGCGTCGGCAAGGGTGGTCAGTGCCTGCGCATGGTAGTGATGATCGGTTTCCACATACATGCGATCGGACATGGCCACGGCCTGCCCGGCCCACTGCATCGCGAGCTCAGCATTCCCGAGCTCTATCGATTGCCGGGCCAGATTGGTCATGGGCACTAGCACCATGACATGGTCACCAGTGAACGAATGGCGGTGCATTGCGACCGCACGTTGAAGATAGGCCAGCGCCTGCTCGGGCTGCTTGCGTGCGCGTGCGAGACGGGCACGATTGTTCAGCACGATGGCCAGGTAAGGGCCGCCATCCGGATACAGGCGCTCAAAGATCGCCTCCACCTGGTCGTACAGGGCATCGGCACGGTCCAGATCACCGAGGCCGCGCGCAGAATGGGCAAGATTTCCAAGGGTCTGCGCACGTTCGTCATCGGTTGGAGGCGTGCTTGCATTGTCACCTGCCAACAACGCCCTGCGCAGCATGGGATCGGCGTGTTCAAAATCATCCTCGATGAGAAAGAGCACCCCATAGTCGTTGAGGATGTTGGACTCCAATTGGGTATTGGCCTGGCCACTACGCGCAATGCGGGCCAGCGCTTCATCGTAGAGCGCCTTGGCCTCCATCAGTCGGTTCTGTTCCTTGCGCAACGAAGCCAGGGCTGCAACTGCCTTGATCGAGCGGGGATCCAGTGGGCCGAAAAGCAGTTCGCCTTGCTCCATTGCGAGGGATAGCTGCTTTTCTGCGGCGTCAAGCCGATAGCGCCCAAGCATGCTCTTGCCAAGCGAATAGCGAATATCGACCGCCAGGTCGGGCCGATTGCCGAAGCTTTCGTCAGCTTTCTCGGCTGCGTCGTCAAGAGCTTCGGCGAGGCTGATTTCGCTGCCACTCGCGTACGGATTCGACACCGACAGGACATCGACAAGGAAGGCGTTGACCAAGCCCGTGTCCCGCGCCGCCCTGCCGGCTTCGGCAGCCTGCCAGAGCGCGATGGCTGCGGCAGTCAGGAACGCCGCGCCAGCCACTGCTGCTGCTGCGGAACCGATACGATGGCGCTGCACAAACTTGCCGAAGCGATACTTGATGCTGTCCGGATGGGCGAGCACCGGCCGCCCTTGCAGATGACGGCTCAGGTCATCTGCAAATGCCTGGGCAGATTCATAGCGGCGCGACGGGTCCTTGTGCAAGGCACGCGCAACGATACGTTCGAGATCGCCGCCGATACGCGAAAGACGAACTTGTTTCTCCTCCGCACTCAGGTCCGAAGTCGCGAGCGCACGCCGCAAGGTCGGCGGCTCGGTTTCACTGATGATTCGTTCAC
>NZ_JBAWHJ010000225.1:0-1566 GCF_049593775.1 Dokdonella sp.
GTCATCCAGGTCTTGTGCGCAGTCACCGAGCTGAAGCCGGAAAACACGATCGGCAGCCAGTAGCTGCCAAACAACATGACAAGCAGTCGCAAAGCCGGATCGGCAATCGGCTCAAAGCGATGCCGCAACAGGAGCACGATTCCTACAATGGCGCCAATCAGGATTCCGAGTTCGGAAGTCCGGCCGATCGGCAACAGGACAAGTACACCCAGCACGACCAGCAAGGCGGCAATTTCGCTGCGCCCCATCCGTCCAACTGCCTTCATCGATCGCTGCGCCGACGCCGTGGTTGGCTGGCCAACTCGCCGTAGAGCTGCAAGGTGGCTTCCTGCATGTCCGCCAGCCGGTAGCGTGTCAATGGCTGAATGGCAGGCGCAGCACGCATCAGTTCGGCCGCCCGCTCGGCCAGCCGGGCGCGGTCACCCGGAGGCACGCGACCGGCAGGATAGAGATCGGTCAGCAACTCACCGACGCCACCATGCGCATAGCCAAGCACAGGGCGACACAGCGACAAGGCTTCGATCACGGTACGTCCGAATGATTCTCGCTGTGTGCTCAGCTGCAGAATCAGGGTCGACACCGCCATCACCTCGCGCACGTCATCCCGCGGAGGCGTGATCACGACGTGCTGGTCGACATTGAAGTTCCTTGCCAGGGATTCGAGCTCCTCGACGTAGGCTTCACGCCCCGGTTCGCGGGCACCGAGCAGGAGCAGACGCGCATCGACACCGCGAACCTTGAGGTCTGCCAGTAGCTCAATCGCATCCGTGTGTCCCTTCAGTCTCGTGCCCCGGGCCGGCAAGGTCAGCAAGGGCGCGCCATCGAGCTGGGGAAACTCCTCGAAGAAGCGCGTCCGCCACTCGTCTTCAGGCTGGTGACCGAACGGAAACTCGGCCGCATCCACACCGCGCGGAATCAGCACCAGACGGGACGGATTGGTACCCCGGTAGTGACGCAGCACATGATCGCGAACCAGGTTTGAAACACAGATGATCCGATCGCTGCGCGCCATGATGCCGCTATACCATCCAGGCGAATTGAGCCCGTGTACGGTGGTGACGAAATGAGGCCGCGGTGGCCCAAGGCCGCGCAACGCATGCCAGCCCAGCCACGCAGGCAGGCGCGAACGTGCATGCACGATGTCGGCCTTGGTCTCGGCGAGAATCGCCCGAAGCCTGGGCACAAGGGTCAATGTCTTCAGTGATTTCCTGCCGATCGGCAGTTCGATATGCCGGCTGCCCTCGCGAACCAGTTGCTCGACCAGGCGACCACCTGCGGAAACGACGATCGAGGTGTGGCCAGCCTCAACCAGTGCACGACCGATCTCCAGAGTCGAACGCTCGGCGCCACCGGACTCCAGCGCCGGCACCAACTGGACGACGCTGAGGTGCCTGGTTGTCACATTGGAACCTATATCGGACAAAAAAGCCTCGGCGTGAGTGGTGGATTCAGTCCTGCATGCAGGCTCAATTTTCGAGGATGTACTCGGCACCACAATAGGGGCATTTGGCCGATCCGCCCTGCTCCTCGATCGGCAGGAAAACCTTTGGATGCGAGTTCCACAGC
>NZ_JBAWHJ010000226.1:0-3057 GCF_049593775.1 Dokdonella sp.
CCCGCCCCTTTTTCCGCCCCCCGCTATTGGAGTTTTACCTTGGCAAATATCAAGTCCGCGAAGAAGCGTGCGCGCCAGTCTGAAAAGGCTCGCCAGCGCAACGTCAGCGCCCGTTCCATGGTCCGTACCGCGCTCAAGAAAGTCACGAAGGCCATCGACGCGAGCGACAAGGCCGGCGCCGAAGCCGCCTTGAAGAGTGCCACACCGCTTGTCGATCGTTACGCCGCCCGCGGCCTGATCCACAAGAACAAGGCTGCTCGCCACAAGAGCCGCCTGAATGCGAGCATCCGCGCACTGGCCTGAGCCATTCGCAGTCGTTCGACGCAAAAAGCCGGCGAATGCCGGCTTTTTTGTTGCTGACGCTCGCACGATGCGACAAACGGCGTGCATCGCCCGCATGGTTCAGCCCTGGCCCGCCGCGATGGCTGCTTCCGCGGCGTCGCGGCGCTGTTCGTCGAAGTAACGCTGGATGTCGAGGCAGATGGGCCAGGTATTTTCGCGGGCAATGGCCGAGACCAGATACCAGGGCTGCTTCCACTTGAGCTTCTTGACGATCGCCTTGGCGACCTTTTCGCGATCTTCCACCGGCACAAGGTCGAGCTTGTTGAACACCAGCCAGCGCTCGCGATCAAGCAATTCCGGGTCGAAACCGGCGAGTTCGCGCTCGATGGTCCGTACCTGATCAACCGGATCGATATCGTCGTCGAGGGGAGCAATGTCGACCATGTGCAGGAGCAGGCGCGTGCGTGCGACGTGCTTGAGGAACTGGACCCCCAGGCCGGCGCCATCCGCGGCACCCTCGATCAATCCCGGAATGTCGGCGATCACGAAACTCTTGTCGGTCTCGATGCGCACGACCCCCAGATGCGGCTGCAGGGTCGTGAACGGGTAGTCGGCGACCTTCGGTGTCGCCGCTGAAACGGCGCGGATGAAGGTCGATTTACCGGCGTTCGGGAAACCGAGCATGCCGACATCGGCCAGCACCTTGAGCTCCATGCGCAGCTCGCGCACCTCTCCCTGGGAGCCTTCGGTGGCCTTGCGCGGTGCACGATTGGTCGAGCTCTTGAAGTGGATATTGCCCTGACCGCCACGGCCACCCTGGGCAACCAGCAGGCGCTGGCCGTGCTCGGTCAGATCGCCAATCTGCTCGTCGGTATCGACATTGGAAACCATGGTGCCAACCGGCACCCGGATAGTCGTGTCGCTGCCATTCTTGCCAGCCATCTGCCGGCCCATGCCGTTTTCACCACGGCCTGCCTTGAACATGCGCTGGTGGCGGAAGTCGACCAGGGTATTGAGCCCCTCGTCAGCCACAAGCCAGACACAGCCGCCGTCTGCACCATCGCCGCCATCGGGGCCGCCGAAAGGAATGAATTTCTCGCGCCGAAAGCTGACGCAGCCGTTGCCGCCGTTGCCGGCCTGGACGCGAATGGTAGCTTCGTCAACGAATTGCATGGTTTAGAGCCGTAATGGGGAATGGAAAATCGGGAGTGGAGGAAAGCGTACAGCAACGCGGCAGACATGTAGGCAACGGCTTCAGCCTTGATGTGCCTGCAGCCTGGCGCTTGATATGAAAAAGGTATCGCGGCCGAAGCCGCTCCCTGCGAAGAGCGTGTTGCAAATGAAAAGCCCCGCGCAGGGCGGGGCTCTGTCACGAATCGGGCGAAACGATGTCAGTTGGCCAAGGCCGGTACCACGCTGACGTGCTTGCGCTTGTTGATTCCCTTGGTCTTGAACTCGACCACGCCATCGACGATCGCGAAGATCGTGTGGTCACGGCCAAGACCCACGCCGGTGCCCGGGCGATACTTGGTGCCGCGCTGGCGGATGATGATGTTGCCAGCGTTGCAAGCCTGGCCACCTGACATCTTCACGCCCAGGTATTTCGGATTCGAGTCGCGACCATTGCGGGTTGAGCCGCCTGCTTTCTTATGTGCCATGACTTACTCCTTGGTCGCTTTCTTCTTGTCGGATGCACCCGTGATGCCGGTGATCTCGATCTCGGTGTAGTGCTGCCGGTGGCCCTGCTGCTTCATGTGGTGCTTGCGGCGGCGGAATTTGATGATGCGGATCTTCTCGCCACGTCCGTGCGACCTGATCTTCGCGCCGACCGTGGCACCCGCGACCAGCGGGGCTCCGATACTGACGCCTTCGCCGGAACCGACCATCAGCACCTGGTCGAAATCGACCGTGCTGTCGACGTCGCCGACAAGTTTTTCGACACGCAGGGTCTCGCCCTGGGTCACCCGGTACTGTTTACCGGAAATGAGTACGACTGCGTACATGCTTGATTTGCCTATGTAGTTATTCTGGGAACGACCCGCAGTTCAGGCACAAGGAAAGACCCTGAGGCTGGAATTGGGGCGCGCGATGTTAGCGGCTTGCGCCGGCCAGGTCAAACCGCGGCAAGATGTCGGCTCCTCGCCGTTCAGGTTCCGGGGCTATTCGACCTGCAATGCGCATTTGCTACACTGCGCCGCTACGCCCGACCGGGCATGCGCAAGCGGAAAATGAGCGAGGACCCCCCCAGTAGCAACTCCCACCGTTCGTGGTTTGGACGCCTTACCCACGCATTATCCGGAGAAGTCAGCAGCCGCGAAGAACTGATCGAAGAGCTGCGCTCCGCACAGGCCAACGGTCTGCTGTCCAACGATACCCTCTCGATGATCGAGGGCGCGATCCGGGTAACCGACCTGACGGTCGGCGACATCATGGTTCCGCGCTCGGAAATGGTGTCGATTGCCGCCGATTCTTCTCTGAAGAACGTGCTCGACGTCGTCATCGAATCGGGGCATTCGCGGTTTCCTGTACATGGCACGGATCGCGACGAAATCGTCGGCATCCTGCTGGCCAAGGACCTGTTGCGCTGCTTCGCCGAGAATGGCGGAGACGACATCCGGCCCCTTCTGCGGCCCGTGGCCCTGATCCCGGAGGCCAAGCGGCTGAATATCCTGCTCAAGGAATTCCGCCTCTCCCACCATCACATGGCGATCGTCGTCGATGAATACGGCGGCGTTGGCGGACTGGTCACGATCGAGGATGTGCTCGAGCAGATTG
>NZ_JBAWHJ010000227.1:0-3655 GCF_049593775.1 Dokdonella sp.
AATCTGAGCGCGCTCAATCGAAATCGGCGCATGACGGGTGGAACGGAATCCACCCGGGTATTGCGCAACCAGTGTTGCCCTAAAAGGCGCTCTTGACCACGCCACCGTCGACACGGACAGCGGCGCCGGTCGTCGCCGATGCCAGCGGACTGGTCAGGTAGACGGCCATGGCCGCAACTTCTTCAGGCGTCGCGAAGCGTTTGATCAGGGATGTCGGGCGAACCTTGTCGAAGAACTCTTTCTCGAACTCGGCGAAGGATTTCCCCTCGGCCTTGGCCATGGTCTCGACGAACTCGCCGACACCGCGCGAACGTGTCGGACCAGGCAGCAGACTGTTGACGGTGATGCCGGTGCCCGCAAGCGATTCGGCCAAGCCCCTCGCAACCGCGATCTGGGCAGCCTTGGTCACACCGTAGTGGATCATTTCGGGGGGAATCTGGATCCCGCTCTCGCTGGAAACAAACAGGATGCGTCCCCAATCCGCCTTTTTCATCGCCGGCAGGCATAGCCTGGCAAGGCGAACGCCACTGGTCACGTTGATGTCGAAGAACCGGCTCCACTCGGTGTCGGAGATATCCTTGAAGCCCTTCGGCTCGTAGATGCCGAGGTTGTTGATCAGGATTTCAATGCCCGGGTGCTTGCCGACCAGTTCTTCAGCGGCCTGCGCGGTACTCAGGTCACCGGCGAATCCCAACGCCTCCTTGCCGGTTGATTGTTTGATCGATGCGAGCGCCTTGTCGACAGATGCTTGTGAGCGACCATTGACAATGACGCGTGCTCCCTCGCGCACCAGCGCCTCGGCGATTGCGAAACCGATACCGGCCGTGCTGCCCGACACCAGCGCAAGCTTGTTTGTGAGCTGCAAGTCCATGTTCGCGCCTTCCTCTAGTTAAATTGTTCTGGTGCGCTAGACAAGCAATACCCAAGAGATCTGCGTGAATGCTTGCACCAGGCCCAAGACCATTGGGTCGGCTGTCGGACAAACAAGGTGCGCCGCCATTCTCCTGCTGCGGTCAGTCGGTATCTCAACCAGTCAGACAAGAACGATGGGCATCGATGCATGCACCACATCCACGGCATCAGTTCGACATTTTGAACAAGCACACCTGCTCAATCAGGCGCGCCTGCATTCGAAGGCGTGGCTTGCTCAGGCCTCACGCACATCCGTGCCTGGCCCGTTGGTCTTGACCGATGCGATGCCGGTCGCGCGTGCGTCATCCGATGAATACATCTGACTCGTGCCGATGACCTGACCATTGCCGGCGCGCAAGTTGAAGTAGGGGCGACCATCGCTGGCCACGCTGAGCTCGTAGCGCTCGTCCGACGGTGAATTGGTCTGCACCGACGCGATGCCGGTCTGCGCAGCACCCCTGGATTCATACATCTGGCTGCGCAGGATGACCTGCCCGTTTGCAGCCTTCAGTACAAACGAGAACTGACCTTTGTCGTTCGATGAAATTTCATAGTGGCCGGACATGGCGATCTCCCTTGGTGGATTGGGCGGAAGCGATCACAACGAAGCCGGGTGCATCCACTTCCGCGGAGGACAAAGTAGCGGGCAAACCTGCGAGGATTCACGCTTGCACGAACGATCGCCGGCAAGCCGAGTCGGTCACGGCAACTGAATGCGTGACGAGAACCCTGCAGCGTTCCGAGTTTAGACGCCACCGCCCGAACGTGTCGACCCGATGTAACAAACCGTATCAATACCAATGCATCCTGCAAGCATCGTCAGGCGCGGTGTCGGAACTCGTCGAAGTATTCCTGAGGCTTTGCCCATCCGTTGAACAAGCCCTCGTGAAGCCGTTGCAACCGACATCAGGAAACACGGCATCGGAGCGGTTCACAAGCCGCGAGAATTCATGAATCACGCCATCGAGAACTCGAGAAACAAGGCATTTCGGGCCCGGGATGATCAACGCCCGCACGCTCGAACAGGCCCTGGCCGTGATCGCTTGAAAGCAGTCCGCGTAGCCATCTTCTGGTGTGCCCGAGGCCATCGCATCGTGATTGAGCAGAACACCATCGCCTGCCTTTGCAAGAGGTGTTATTTCACTTGGAAAACCAATCTTGCAATTACGCCAGATCAGGCCGCAGGATTGGACGGCCCGATTGGCCACGATCGCTAATTTCTGGAGGGATCTTCCTGCAACTACCCTTGACTGTCCCTGATTGGACAGCAAGATCAGATTTCACTTTGCAATCGAATAGTAGTTGGGCCAAGAATGTTGCTCACAGAAGATCAGTTCAGCCAGACGTTTGCCGCACCTATGCGGCTGCTACCGCAGGAGGCGGAACCACCATTCAATTTCTGGCCCTACTTCGAGGAAATCTCGGCAAGGGATTTTGAGGGCCATGAGTTTTCCGGAGATGTCACGTACGTCTACGAACATCCTTCCGGGAAGTTTCAACATGTCTTGCTCAACAGCGAAGAGAAGGGCATATTCTTGGCAATTGTCCTCAATGTGCCGGCGCGGCGCGTTTTTGGGCATCGCATCCTCAACCTCAATGCGCTGTATGGGGTTGGCGAGCCCAACTAGGCGTTCAACTCGACCGCTGTGTGTTGCCGCCAAAATCGTGCGTCCATGCGCGGCGCGTCAACTTCGGTGTTGCGCGGATTCGGGGGAGTTGTCGTGGGTTTAGACGTATCAATTGGGTTCGTTGCTGACCTCAGAGCCAACGACCCTGAAGGCGCGGAAGAATTTGATGAGTACTTCTCGTTTCTTGGCCTACTGCTGAAAGAGGCGGGCCTGCCTCAGCACGAAGAACCCATCGACTGTGAGGTCTGGGGCGCGCAGATGTTTGGATATTCCGGGTTGCACTATCTCCGGCGTATCGCGGCGCATTTGGACGCGCGATTGCCGCTACCACAGCCTGGCGATGACAATAGCTCGGACGATCCTCTTCTGGCGGCCTACTTTGATCACGTCCTGGGAAAGAAGTCTGGGCTTGTTCAACGACTACTAAAAAGGCACCCACGGTTTGCTCGGTCATTCGATCACTTGATCGTCCATAGCGATGCCGAGGGGTTTTATCTTCCGCAAGACTTTCCACATGTCCTGTTCGCTGATGACAAAAAGCTTCCCGGCGGCATGCTTGGGTCTGCGCCACGGCTACTCGCTGAGCTCGAACGGCTGGCCTCGATGTTGGGGGTACCAGAGAGTCTCCACTCTCAGTCGGATGAACTGTGGGAGGCAGCGGACTCGCAGGGGGAAGGAGATGCGCGGTGGGAGAGGTATGGAATCGAAAGCTATACTTGCGTTGTTCTACGCGAGGCGTGCCGCAAGAGCATGGCGACAGGTTCAGCAATCGTCTTCAGCTAGCCCTCCGCCCAACGATGTGTTCAAGCGGACCGCTGGGAGTTGTCTTGTTTTTCCTGATGTTTGCTCGCCCAGCGGGGGCTTGCCACAGCGTTAGGCGTCACTCGGAGATATTTTCATGAACTGGGATGCCATAGGAGCAATTGGCGAAATAGCTGGTGCAATTGGCGTCATTGTCACCCTCTTATATCTCGCGATACAGCTTCGCCAGAATACCAAAGCCTCCAATGCAATCGCCGTTCAAAACTCCATGGAAAACTCGGCCAGGTTTTCAGAGCTGATTTCAAAGGACCCTGAACTTGCACGCACATTTTATTCGGGGCTTTCACATCCGG
>NZ_JBAWHJ010000228.1:0-11615 GCF_049593775.1 Dokdonella sp.
TGAACAGGACGGGCATGCCAAACTCGCGTGGTGCATGCGCGAACAGGGCTGCAGCCGCTACGCGCTCACTGGCTGCGCTGCGTGCAATCAAAATGATCGCGACGATGCCGGCCGCGATCAGGATCCAGCCATCGAAAGCGGAATAGACCTGATCGAAACCAAGCCCCCAGACAAGGGCGATCGCGCCGAGCAGGATCGGATTGATCCAGTTGAGCACCTTCAGACGTGCGAGCAGTGGCGCGGCAAGGGCAGCCAGGCCCAGCAGCAGCCCGAGCTGGGCAATCGCGCCGCCAACGATGCCGCCGAGAGCCAGTTCAGGTTGGGACAGGATCGCGGCCGTCACCGATAGCGCCACGATGGGTAGCAAGGCAGCGCCAGCGGCCGCGGCCAGCGCGGCCGGGTAGGCCTGGATGTGCCGCCGAACCAGCGAGCCCGAAATGCCATTGGCCAGGGAATCCGTGCCCAGCAGCAAACAGACGATACCCAGCAGGATGTTTCCTGATTCTGCCCACATCTCGCGCTCTCCCAGGATTGCAGTCGGTCGACGCCCGCAGTTTAGCCCGGCCTATTGATGAATACGCGCAAAGGGCACGCTGGACCTCTCGTTGGCTCGACTTTTCATGCATTAAACGGGAATCGGGCTCGAACCCGGCTGAGCGCGTGTTTCATGCCCCGATAGCCCTGGCTGACAGCCCGCCGGGCTTTCGCGAGGCAACCACCGATATGCGATCATCCCCGCCCCTGCAAGTCGGAGATCGACCATGATCGCTCGCATCTGGCGTGGCATCACCCCGGCGGAAAAGGCTGACGCCTACCTCGACTACCTGCGTGAAACCGGCTTGCGTGCCTATGCCAGCGTCGCCGGCTGTCGTGGCGTCAAGGTGCTCAAGCGCATCCAGGGTGAACACAGCGAAATCATGCTGGTCTCGCTGTGGGATTCCATGGATGCCGTCCGCGAGTTCGCCGGAGAGAATCCCGACCACTCGGTCTATTACCCGGAAGACGACCAGTACCTGCTGGAGATGGAGC
The DNA here is from genome assembly GCF_049593775.1 of Dokdonella sp. Taxonomy (GTDB): domain Bacteria; phylum Pseudomonadota; class Gammaproteobacteria; order Xanthomonadales; family Rhodanobacteraceae; genus Dokdonella. The sequence continues at coordinate 1,030 of NZ_JBAWHJ010000228.1, forward strand.
CACTGGTGCGCCACTACGAGGTCGTGGAAGGCCTGCTCTCGAAGGACGTGCCGGGTTTCGAAATCCCCTGACCGCCTTGGCGGCCTGAAGCGGGAATCAGTAACGAATCACCGAACGAATCACCTTGCCGTCGTGCATGAGGTCGAAAGCCCGGTTGATATCCTCAAGCGGCATCACCTCGGTCACGAACTCGTCGATCTTCAGCTCACCGGCAAGATACTGGTCCACGTAGCCCGGTAGCTGGCTACGTCCCTTGACCCCACCGAATGCCGAGCCGCGCCAGACCCGCCCGGTAACCAGCTGGAACGGGCGCGTCGAGATTTCCTGTCCTGCGCCCGCCACGCCAATGATGATCGATTCTCCCCAGCCCTTGTGGCAGCACTCCAGTGCCGCGCGCATGACGTTGACGTTGCCGATGCACTCGAACGAGTAATCGACGCCACCATCGGTCAGGTCGACGATGACTTGCTGGATCGGTGTGTCTGGATAGTCCTTGGGATTGACGAAATCGGTGGCGCCGAGTGCCTTGGCCATTTCAGCCTTGGCCGGATTGGTATCGATCGCAATGATGCGCCCGGCCTTGGCCATGACCGCACCCTGGAGTACCGACATGCCGATGCCGCCAAGACCAAAGACCGCCACGCTGGCACCGGCTTCCACCTTCGCCGTATTGAGTACGGCACCGATGCCCGTGGTGATGCCGCAACCGAGCAGGCAGACCTTGTCCAGCGGCGCCGCCTTGTTGATTTTGGCCAGGGCAATTTCGGGAAGTACGGTGTACTCGGAAAAAGTGCTGCAGCCCATGTAGTGCAGGATTGGCTTGCCATTCATCGAAAACCGGCTCGTGCCATCCGGCATCAGGCCCTTGCCCTGGGTCGTGCGAATTGCCTGGCACAGGTTGGTCTTGCCGGATAGGCAGAATTTGCAGGCGCCACATTCGGGCGTATACAACGGAATCACGTGGTCGCCAGGCTTCAGAGAAGTCACACCGGTGCCAACTTCCTCGACGACACCGCCCCCCTCATGGCCCAGGATGACCGGGAACATGCCTTCGGGATCGGCCCCCGACAAGGTGAACGCATCGGTATGGCAGACGCCGGTGGCGACGATCCGGACCAGGACTTCCCCTGATTTCGGCCCCTCCAGGTCAACCTGTTCGATCGACAGCGGCTTGCCCGCGTCCCATGCAACGGCAGCTCGGGATTTCATGATGCATGCTCCAGGATAAGTGGTCGTGAGTCGCGGCAAGGCCGGCGCTGACGCACTACTGTAGCGAGCATTGGAATGAGGGGACAACCCACCCGGTCTTGTACTGCGGCCCCTGCGCCCGTCAACACGGGGGAGCCATGCCGCAACGCTTGAAAAACGATCGCAGCGGGCGCATTAGGGTGGGTCTTCCTCCAAGGAATGCCCATGAACCTCGTCTGTGAGATACCCGGCGCCAACCTTGCCATTGCGCGCGGTGACTTCCCCAATCCCGAACGCGATATCGATCCGGCCTCTGCAAGCGGCGATCAGCAGGCTGTTCTTGCTGGCGGCTGTTTCTGGTGCGTCGAAGCCGTATTCAAGGAGATCGATGGCGTCGTATCGGTGACTTCCGGCTACAGCGGCGATGGTTCGCACAACGCGGACTACAAGGCTGTCTGCACGGGCACCACCAATCATGCCGAAGTGGTTTCGATCCGGTTTGATCCGACGCGCACGAGTTTCGGCCAGCTGCTCAAGATCTATTTCGCGGTCGCTCATGATCCGACCCAGAAGGACCGACAGGGCGAGGATCGCGGGCGCCAGTACCGATCGGCGATATTCCATCTCGACCAGGCACAGAAGGAGGTTGCCGAGGCCTATATCCGCCAGCTCGACGCCGCTGGCGTATTCAATTCTCCGATCGTCACCGAAGTCGTGCCACTTGAGACATTCCATGAAGCAGAGGCGTATCACCACAATTACGCCGAACTGCATCCCGAGCAGGGTTATATCGCAGCGGTCGCGGCACCCAAGGTCGCCAAACTGCGCAAGCAATTCGCCGACAAGCTGAAAGGGTCAGGCACATGAGCGTCTCGGCGACCGGATTCGACATCACACCCATCGACGCGGCGGAGCGCGAACGCCTGGCCGGAAAGCTCAGCGCCGAAGAGCGCCGCATCCTGCTCGACCACGGCACCGAACATCCGTTCTGCGGCGGGCTGCTGGACAACAAGCAAGATGGTCACTATGACTGCAAGCTTTGCGCGCTGCCGCTGTTCAACTCCGACAGCAAGTTTGAATCGGGCTCTGGCTGGCCGAGTTTTTTCGCCCCCTTCGATCCGCAACATGTGCGCGAGATCCGTGACGTCAGTCATGGCATGGTTCGGGTCGAGATCCGCTGTGCGCGTTGCGACAGTCATCTCGGCCATGTTTTCCCTGACGGCCCGAAGCCGACAGGACTGCGCTTCTGCCTGAATTCCGCCTCCATGGACTTTGTCGCCAAAGACGGCTGAAACCTGAATCTGCGCCATGGTGCGGCCGGCTCAAAGGAGTAGGCTAGTGGCATGAATGGCTTGCTCGGGGTGCCCTGTCCCAGACCCATGCGCATCAGCGCTGGTCTGCTTGGATTCTTTCTTGCTTTTGCTGCAATGGTGGCAATGCCGACCTGTGCAATCGCGCAATTGCTCGATCCGACACCCGCAAGCACGGCTCCGACGGAACCGGCGCCAGAAGCAGACATCGCAGCAAGTGCACCGGAGGGTGCGGCGCAGGAATTGCTCGCGGGCGCAAACCACCTTCTGGGCGTTTCGCTGTTCAAGTTGGGTGACGTGGCCATCACCCCGGGCGGCATCCTGCAGTTTCTTGCGATTCTCCTGGGTGCCTGGTTTACCTCGAAGTGGCTGCGCAGGGCACTCGAGCGCTACGGCCACAGCCGCCCGGAAGTCAGCCGGCCGGCACTCTATGCCGCTGGACGGGTGCTGCACTACCTGCTGATCGCCATCGGCATCAGTCTCGCCCTGTCAGCCATCGGGCTGGACCTGACCAAGATCGCATTTTTCGCCAGCGCCCTCGGGGTGGGCATCGGCTTCGGCCTGCAGGGAATCGTCAACAATTTCTTCTCGGGCCTGATCCTGTTGTTCGAACGCAGCCTCAAGATCGGTGATTTCGTCGAACTTGAGTCGGGTGTTACCGGTGAAATCACCGATATCAGTATTCGAGCCACGCGCGTAACCACCAACGACAACATCGACATCCTCGTGCCCAATTCCGAGTTCGTGAACGGCCGCGTGACCAACTGGACTCTGCGTGACACCGCGCGTCGCATCAAGGTCCGGTTTGGTGTTGCCTACGGCACCGACAAGGAACTCGTGAAGAAGGCCGCGCTGCATGCCGCAGCGTCCGTGCCGTTCACGTTCGCCAGTGAAGGTCCACGACGCTCGCAGGTCTGGCTGGTCAATTTTGGCGACAGCAGCCTCGACTTCGAGCTGGTTGTCTGGCTTACCGCAGACGCGGTCAACCGACCCGGCGCGGTCCATGCGGCCTACACCTGGGCCCTGGACGACGCCCTTGCCAAGTTTGGAATCGAGATCCCGTTCCCGCAACGCGACCTGCACGTTCGCAGCCTGTTCAACACCCGGGACGAAGACGCCAGGGAGCTGTGGCGCAGCCAGAAGCAGAAGCGGCGAAAATCCTCTTCCGGCGAAGACCTCAGTGATGATGAACGAAAGGAGTTGTCCGGAAACGACGCACTTGACGATGCGTTGACCGAATCGCGCAGGCGCGAACGCAAGAGCGAGAACGGCGAGCCGGAATAGTCCGCCAAGACGTTTTTTTGCCCATGCCGCCGGCCAGCCCGCATGGACCCGCGCGCCTGCGTTGTCTTCTGGCGGATTCGGGGTGCGGGCGAGCTTTTCGCAGCAGTCCACGCCATCCACCGATGCAAAGCGCAACTCGGTATCATCATCGCTTGCCCTGCGGCACGAAATCACACAGCGATGATCGAGAACATTCCCATTCCACTAACCCTGACCGGCATCGTCGTGCTCGGCGTGCTGGCCCAATGGATTGCCTGGCGCCTGCGCCTTCCGGCCATTGTCCTGTTGCTGGCCGTGGGCATCCTGGTCGGCCCCGTCTTTCATCTTCTTGATCCGGATGCCGTGTTCGGCGACCTGCTGTTCCCGTTCGCCTCGCTATCCGTCGCGATCATTCTTTTCGAAGGCGCCCTGACTCTGCGCTTCCGCGAAATCCATGGACTGAAAGGTCCAATCCTGAATCTGGTCAGTCTGGGCGCGGCGATCAATATCTTCGTGCTGACCGCGAGTGCCCTGTACTTCCTGCGTGCGCCGATCGGCATAGCCCTGCTGATCGGAACCATCGCAAGCGTCACCGGACCGACCGTAGTCGTACCGATGCTGCGTGCAATCCGCCCCACCCCGGTGATCGACAAGGTGCTGCGCTGGGAAGGCATCATCATCGATCCGATCGGGGCAATCCTCGCTGTCATCGCACTTGAATTCGCGCTCAAGGTAAACAACACCGAAATTGGCTGGGTGCTAGGCAAGCTGGTCGTATCCGGCAGCGTCATCGGTGTAGTCGCCGCACTGCTGCTTGGCGGCTTGCTCAAGCGTCACCTGGTGCCGTGGTACCTGCGCAACGTGGTCACCCTGGCCGTGCTGTTTTGCGCCTTCACGGCCAGCAACATGATTGCGCACGAAGCAGGACTCCTCGCAGTTACCGTGATGGGCGTGATCCTGGCGAACACGCGCGATCTGGACATGGAGGATGTGCTCAACTTCAAGGAGAGCCTCACCGTATTGCTGGTCTCGCTGCTATTCATCATCCTCGCCGCGCGGCTGGACCTGAGCAGCTTCCAGACCCTGGGCTGGGGCTTTCCCCTGTTTCTTTTTGCGGTGTTCTTCGTGGCCCGGCCAATGGCCGTGTTTGCGAGTGCCACGGGTTCCAAGCTGTCAATGCGCGAGCGCGGCCTGATCGCCTGGATCGGACCTCGCGGCATTGTCGCGGCCGCAATTGCCTCTTTGTTTGCCTTGCGACTCGAGGCGGAACAGATACCCGGTGGCGACCTTCTGGTACCAGCCATCTTCAGCATCATCATCGCCAGTGTCCTGATCCAGAGCTTCACCGCACGACGCCTCGCCCTGTCGTGGGGACTTGCCGAACAACAGCCGCTCGGTGTGATCATCCTCGGCTCGGGCACGGTTCCAGTCGCGATCGGCGAGTCGCTGAAAAAGGCCGGATTTGACGTGACCCTTGCCGACAGCAACTGGGATGCGCTCAAGCGGGCGCGCATGGGCGGCCTGAAGACCTATTTCGGCAGCATCGTTTCTGATCATGCAGATCACCATCTGGACTTGAGTGGCGTAGCCCGCCTGCTGGCCATGAGCAACCGACCCGCACAGAACACGCTGGCCTGCCTGCACTACCGCTCCGAACTCGGTACCGATGGCGTGTTCGCCTTGCGCACCAGCGAAGATCGCGACAAGGCCCAGATGACCCTCAGCGGCAGCCTCAAGATGCCGTGGCTGTTCGACGACCGAATCGACGACGTCACCCTTGAGAAGGCACTCGAAAGCGGCGCCGTCATCAAGACCAGCAAACTCAGGGACAACTACACCCTGGCCCACCTGATCGAGCGCAGCGAGGGCCTGGCCATTCCGCTGTTCGCCATTGATCCCAGGAAGCGCCTGTTGCCCTTCACGTCCAGCGACGAGCCGGCCGCGCGCAGTGGCTGGGAGATCATGGCGATGCACCTGAAGGCCGATGGCCCAAGCAAGCTCGACGCTGCCCCGGAAGAATCGGATCCCGTGGAACCGGCTGCGCCAGCCTGATCTGCACGCCGGTTGCCGCAGTTCAGAATTCGCCATGATTCGATCAGATCCAATCCGAACGGACACCGAATGCCGACATGGCATTCGCGCGCAACGGATTCGGCCGGCTATCGTGTTTGTGCTGGTCGCGGGCCTGTTATTGCCGACCGTAATCCTGGCGCAAGGAGTGTTGCCGGCGATCAGCGTGAATGCTGATGCACCTGGCGACACAGCCTTCGACACGCCAGCGGCACTGACAGTGGTAGAGCTCGATAGCGCGAACCAGGATTCGCCGGGCGTGGCACTTTCGGAATTTCTCGCCCTCGTGCCGGGCGTGAGCGTGCGCAATCGCGGCAACCTGGCCCAGGACGAACAGGTCTCGATCCGGGGATTCGGTGCGCGATCCACGTTTGGCGTACGCGGTGTCCGACTGTATGCCGACGGTATTCCGGCCACCATGCCTGATGGATCCGGTCAAATCTCTCATCTGGACTTCGCCGCCGCGGACCGCATCACCGTGCTGCGCGGCCCGTTCTCGGCGCTATACGGCAACTCATCCGGCGGCGTGATCGCCGTGCACAGCGCGAGTGGCGAAGGTCGGTTGCAAATTCGCAGCCGTGCCATGGCTGGCAGCTTCGGCACCGCAACGATCGGTGCCAACCTGCTTGGCGGCATGGGTCCGGTTGGCACCAACATCGATCTCGGAAGATTGCAGACGGATGGATATCGAGCACACAGCGCTGCGCAACGCGACATCTTCAACGCCAAGCTCACCTCAAACCCCGGAGTGCACGACACTCTGACCATCATCGCCAACGCAGTCTCGATTCCCTACGCGCAGGATCCGCTCGGCCTGGACCGCGAGCAGTTTGAACGGAACCCCGAACAGGCGAGCGCCGCTGCACTTCAGTTCAATACGCGAAAGAAGGTCGGACAGGAACAGCTGGGCTTGCACTGGGAACGCGCGATTGGCACAAGCCAGACCCTGCGCGTGATGGTGTACGGCGGCCATCGCGAAGTCGAACAGTTCCTGGCGATTCCGGTCTTTGTGCAGGCCGACCCGCTTCGCGCCGGTGGCGTGATTGATCTCGATGGTGACTATGCCGGGACTGACCTACGCTGGTCCTGGCAGGGCGGCACGACATCACTGACCATCGGCACCAGCCTTGATGGCCAGGATCAGCGGCGGCGCGGCTACGAAAACTTCTCGGGTGACCAGCTGGGCGTTCGTGGCGCCCTGCGTCGCAACGAAACAAATCAGGTCCGGAACTTCGATCAGTTTGCGCAGGCCACCTGGTCACCGACACCGTTCTGGTCTTTCGAGGCCGGCCTGCGCCACAGCGAAATCAGCTTTCGCGCAGTCGACGACTACATCAATGAACTCAACCCCGATGACAGTGGCAAGCGTGACTATTCCGCCACCACGCCGGTGCTGGGCGTGATGATGAAGCCGTCGACAGAGCTGCGCTTCTATGCGAGCTGGGGAGAGGGTTTCGAAACGCCGACATTCGCCGAGCTGGGCTATCGCGATGACGGCGGATCGGGACTCAATCTCGGACTGGAACCGGCGCGATCCCGCAATTTTGAACTCGGCATGAAACAGCGCTGGAACGACGTGATCAACGGCGGGATTGTCGCATTCCGCTCCGATAGTGAAGACGAAATCGCGGTGGCAACCAATGCCAGTGGGCGCTCTACCTATCGCAACGTAGGGCAATCACGACGCCGCGGCATCGAAGCCTTCATCCAGGCTGAGCTGGGCAATCGGTGGTCGCTCGACCTTGCCTTCACGGCCATTGATGCACGTTTTCGATCCGGGTTCCTCGTCTGCAGCGGCGTGCCGTGTCTGGAGCCGTCGGTACCGGTCGCGGCCGGTGCACGTATTCCTGGCATTCCCGAATCAATGCTGCGTCTCGCAGTGGTCCATGGCGGTGACATCGGGTGGCGCTTCGAAGCCAGCATGCAAAGCATCGGCAGCACGGTCGTCAACGACATCGGCAGTGAGTCTGCACCGGGCTATTCATTGCTGGATGTCGGCGCTGGCTATGGCTGGCGTATGCGTTCGGGAAACCTGCGTGCTTTTCTGGATGTCGGCAATGTGTTCGACACCCGCTACGTGGGCTCGGTCATCGTCAACGATGGCAATGGGCGCTACTACGAGCCGGGGCCAGGCCGAAACGTGATGCTGGGCCTGCGCTGGAACTGGCAGGTCCGCTAGAAGGGACTCGCAAGCCGAACCCACCCGCATGATGCGGGCGGGTCTGACTGGCGGAAGCGATCAGTCGACGTGAAGCTCGGTGTCCTTCATCGCCTGGCTGCAGGCCGGAGCGAGTGTTGCCTTGTTCGCTTGCAGGCACTTGGCCAGCTTGCCGTCACCGATCTCCATGCCGGCGCAGTGCTTCTGCAGATCCGCCTTGCACTCGACACCCACGTAGGCCATCGCTGCGGCGAAACGCTCAAGCTGCGCATTGGCATCGAACAGCGAGTAGGTGCAGCGCGCTGACAGCTTGTCCTCGTGCGCGCCCAGGCAGGCCAGCACGCGCCCTTCGCCCGGCGTTACATCCTTGCAGAAAGAATCAATGTCGGTCTGGCAACCCTGGCGGGTGGTTTCGACGAGATCTTCAGCAGCAAAAGCCTGACTGGCGAAGAGTCCCGAGGCGCCGAGCACGACGGCGAATGACAAGGATTTGAAAAGCGAATGGCTCATGGAAGTTCTCCCTGGAAGGTGATGACAATGCTGCAGGCCTGCGTGGCCGCTGCCGAAGAATACACGTGCGTTCAATGTATTTCCCGGAGTCGAGTGATCGACAGGCCCTGCGGAGGCCTGATTTTCCGCGAAAACTGGGGGTTCAGCATTGCTCATGGATACTGATCCGGTTCGTGGCAAGCCACCACGCTACCGAGGAGGAATCGCACATGTCGGACGAATCGACCAAGACATCGGCAGACCACCTTTCGGACACGCTCGCCCAGCTCAAGGAAATGCGCCACTACTCCAAGACCAACGTCGAACACCTGACGGCGTCATGGATCCTGTTCGAAGGCGAACTCAAGGCGCTCAAGCAGACCGAAAAGATCGAAGCGCTGATGAACAAGCAAGGCGAATTCCACGATGCGCTCGAGAAGACGATCGAGGATCTGGAAAAGATGCTGGAAGAAATGACCGCGGAACCTGAAGCTTAGATCAGGAGACCCTAATTGCAGCGATTGCGGCGGCTGTGCGTGACATGAATCGGCGGAATCGCCTGCAATGGTTCCTCCTTTTCACTGCCAATCTCCAATCTAGGCGTTCACCACTTCAATTCGAATCTTCTTGCCTAACGCAGAGAGCGCCCCTTCAATCCTAGGGAGTTTTGTCGGGTGGTGCGGATCGAGCATTCTCCGAACTTCTGTCTCTGCGATCTCCAAGCTACGCGCCAAGGCCGACCGAGTGAACCCGGACTCTTGAAACGCCTCGTAAAGAGCGACCTTCGCTGCCAACTGCGCCGAAGGTTCGATAGCGAATTTGCCAATACGGGACGGCAGCGGAATTGGTTCTTGCGAATTCACGCGACTTGCCAGCACTTCATCAAGGCAATCGCGCGCCTCCGCGAGGCACTCTTCTTCCGTGTCTCCTTGTGTAATGCCTTCCGGAAAATCCGGAAACGTCACAGTGAAGCCACCGTCCGCGTCCCGCGTCAACGTGACGGGAAAACGGTAATTCATATTCAAGTGCTCCTGATCAAACCCCGATCAACGAAATATCGTGCTTGATCACGTGCTAAATCTCAAAATCGTCGCCGACTCCAAGCTGACGAAGAATGGCGTGAAGCGTCCCTCGTTTTGCTTCCTTGTTTGGGGCCGGAATAGTCGTCTTGCGATCACCTAGATGGACCATTTGGTGTCCACCCTTTCCTCGGTTCTTAACCGCTTCAAACTTCAACCCGTTCACTCGAGCGTAGGCACGGAGTTTTCGCAAAAACTGCAGGTAATTCATCGGGATGTTTAGTCCTAATTTGAGTATCCAAGTGTAGCCATCTATTTCGCTTCATTTGAGACACTCCTAAATTGACCACAGGGCTTTTGCCAAAAATCTATTCCGTAAAGTTCGGCTTAGACATACAAAGTGTCTTCGCTCGTGTTCTCTCCGGGCCTAATCGCACAAATATGTTCGCACATTAATGGTCGTTCATCAAGTGCAAATGACAGCGGGCACTTCCCGACCGCTATGCGCACAACTGCGAGCTGAGTCCTACTTCCTCTTCGGGATATACAAATCCGTGATCGTGCCTTCGTAAACCTCGGCGGCCATGCCAACCGATTCGCTCAGGGTCGGATGCGGATGGATGGTCAGTCCGATATCGGCGGCTTCGCAGCCCATCTCGATGGCGAGTCCGACTTCGGCAATCAGGTCACCCGCGTTCGGTGCAACGATGCCGGCGCCGATGACGCGATGGCTGGCTTCGTCAAAGAGCAGCTTGGTAAAGCCTTCGGTGCGACCGATACCGATCGCGCGGCCCGATGCCGCGTGCGGAAACTTGCCCACGCCATAGGCGATGCCTTGCTTCTTCGCCTCGGTTTCGGTGAGTCCAACCCAGGCGATTTCAGGATCGGTATAGGCGACCGAGGGAATCACGCGTGCGACGAATTCGCTCTTCTCTCCGGCGGCGACTTCGGCCGCCACCTTGCCCTCGTGCGTGGCCTTGTGCGCGAGCATTGGCTGACCGACCAGATCGCCGATGGCGAAGATATGCGGCACATTGGTGCGCATCTGCTTGTCGACCGGTATGAAGCCGCGATCGGTGACGTTGACGC
>NZ_JBAWHJ010000229.1:0-16854 GCF_049593775.1 Dokdonella sp.
ATTCCGGAGTCAGTGAAATGAAGTCCCAGAAGGTATCGTGCGCGGATGCCGCCTGCGGATATCCGCGGTCGGGTTCCATTTTCACGGCATGAATGAGATCGGGAAATTTCATTGCATCCTGTATGAAGAATACCGGGATGTTGTTGCCGACAAGGTCCCAGTTTCCTTCCTTGGTATAAAATTTCACTGCGAAACCGCGGACATCACGTGGCGTGTCGACCGAGCCGGCACCGCCGGCGACTGTCGAGAAGCGCGCGAACAAGGGCGTCTTCACACCGACCTCGGTCAGGATTCTGGCGGTGGTGTGTTTTTTCAACGACCGAGTCAGCTGAAAGTAACCGTGGGCACCCGATCCGCGGGCGTGAACAATGCGCTCGGGAATGCGTTCGTGATCGAAATGCGTGATCTTCTCGCGCAAGACAAAATCTTCAAGCAGAGTCGGGCCACGTGGTGAAGTGCGCAGTGAATTCTGGTTGTCCGAGATCGGCAAACCCTGATTGGTCGTCAGCGCCGGATGTCGGGCGTTGCTCAATTGCTGCACTTCGCCGCCATTGCCGCGATTCGCATTGTCGGAATCACGGCTTGCGGGCTGTTTCGTCGCGGATTTTCGGGTGGCCATGGAAGCGCTCCGGGAGTAGGGAAGAGGGAGGGGACCAACATCCGCAACCCTAGCGCCCCGTACATGAACCCAGCACAGACCAATCGATCAGAAGCGGCGATTTCTCGACGGAAGAGCAGTCTTGGAGGTTGAGATCCGGCGCTCGTTGCGTGGCGGAGAACCGGGTTTCACAGGAGAAAAAGTCGGACTGGCCGCGCAACTCGAATCGATCACGACACTGCGCAGGCGGAAAGGTCACTGCGCGGCGAGCCGGTAGTCCATTCGGACTACAGCGATCGAACCAACGTGATTTCCGGGCCGGCGACGCTTTTCTACTCGATGCCGAGTTTTTCCAGGCGATAGCGAAGCTGGCGCAAGGTCAGGCCCAGTTGCTTGGCCGCCGCGGTACGGTTCCAGCGGGTGGCCTCGAGTGCCTTGGTAATGACGGCGCGTTCGGTTTCAGCCACGGTTGCAGCCAGATCGCCGCTGTAGGCGGAATCGGGCAGCATGATGCCGGACGGAGCATCTGCTTCGCGAGGCCGGGCAGGCGAGTGCTGGGGAGCAGCGGCTGGCCGTGTCGGCATGGCCGTTTCGCCGGGACCACCTGATTGCGCAGCCGGCGCACGCGCGATCAGGCGCATGTCATCGGCGCTGATCGAGCCGTCTTCGCACAGGGCAACTGCACGTTCGAGGATGTTTTCCAGTTCGCGAACGTTGCCCGGGAAATCATAGATGCACAGTGCCTTGAGTGCATCCGGGCTCAGCCTGGCCGGGGCTCGTTCCGTTTCACGCCCGAGGCGCTCAAGGATGCGGCCGGCAAGGAGCGGAATATCGTCGCGGCGCTCGCGCAATGGCGGCACGCGCAACTCGATCACGTTGATGCGGTAGAACAGATCCTGGCGAAATGAACCCAGGTCGACGAGTCGGGCCAGATTCTTGTGGGTTGCCGAAAGTATGCGCACGTCCACCGCAACTTCGGCGCGTGCGCCGATGGGGCGAACCGCTTTTTCCTGGATCACGCGCAGCAGCTTGACCTGCATGTGCAGGGGCAGTTCGGCCACTTCATCGAGAAACAGGGTGCCGCCATCAGCTGCCTGGAACAGGCCTTCCTTGTCGGCATGCGCACCGGTGAAGCTGCCCTTGCGATGTCCGAAGAATTCACTTTCCATCAGCTCTGATGGAATCGCGCCGCAGTTGACCGGAACAAAGGCTGCTGATGCTCGCGGGCCCAGCTCGTGAATCAGGCGCGAAGCCAGCTCCTTGCCGACGCCGGATTCACCGGCCACATAGACCGGGGCCTGGCTTCGGGCCACCTTGGCGATCGTGGCGCGCAGTTCCTTCATGGGCTCCGAATCACCGACCAGCTTGGCGCTGCTGGCATCCACCGTTGCCTTTTTTTCCTCGGAAAGGCGCAAGGCGGTCTGCACCAGGCGGCGGAGGACGTTGATATCCACCGGTTTGGAGACGAAATCAAAGGCGCCAGCCTTGAGTGCGACCACGGCGGCGTCGACATTGCCGTAGGCCGTGATCATGGCCACTGGCGTGTCGGGGTATTGCGCGGCAATCAGTTCGATGACCTCGTGGCCGGTGCCATCGGGCAGGCGCATGTCGGTAAAGCACAATGCGTAGCGCGATTCCGTGAGGCGCTGCTTGGCTTCGCTGACCGTCGCGGCTGTCTCCACGACCAGGCCCATGCGGCCCAGAGTCAGGGTCAGCAGCTCACGGATATCCCGCTCATCGTCAATTACAAGTGCGTATTTTTTGCTCATGCCTTCGTTCGATGGGCGCGGGAGGCGATGCACAAGGTTAATCCGCGTGGGCCATTAAGGCAAAGCATTAGAGCCCGTCAACCCGCTGAAGCCTTGCATCGGCACGCGCTTTCACGGTTGCAATTCAAAACCACCGGCAAAGATCCGGTCCGAAAGCGGGGCGGTATCGGCTGTCGCGGCGTTGTTGGCCGGGTCAGGATCGCTTATCGGGGCGTTGACCACGGCGGTGACCGTATTGGAGAGCATGCCTGTGGCATTGGCCGTGATCGTCGCATTGACCGTGCAGGCGACTTGAGAGCCGGCTGGCAGGCTGACGGGCTGGGACAGGTTGCCGCTACCACCCGAGGTGCAGCTCGCGCCTCCACTGGCCGCACAGCTCCATGTCACGGCGGAGTAGGTGGCAGGAAACGCATCGAACACGATCACGCTGGGTGCATCCGCCGGGCCGGCGTTTGCGACCGTGATGGTGTGTCCGAGGGGTTGTCCAGGGATATAGAGGTCCGGCGAGGTGGTGATGCCTACGGATACATCGGCTTCGCTGCCGCTGGACTGGCAATCGACCACGGCCCTGATTACCCAGTCACCGGTCACGCCCAGTGTTTGCGAGGCAAACCAGAAGCCCTGGCCTGAACCGGTGTCGATGGCATAGATCGCATTTCGACCGGTCTGTATGCCATCAGTGTCGTTGACCAGGCTCGGCCCGCTGGCTGTCGGAGGGTCGGAAAAGCGATAGCCAATCACGAACGTTTCGTTGGCCGTGACCGGCACGGCCAGGGGGATCGTGGCGTTGTCATCGAGATAGCGGTATTCGTTCATCACCCCATCGGTAAGCAGGGGCGCGGCGATCTGCTCGGCCAGGGCGCCTGGAGTCGGATAGGTACCGGAGCGATGAATGTCGATCGATCCGCCCAGCACCTTGCCGGATACGCCAACGGCCGAGCGCCAGAAAATCTGGGCGGCAATGATGTTTCCGGTGCACGGCGATGTCAGCCAGCTTGCGCCGATTTCGCTGGTGATGAAGCCGGCCTGTACCACGCCGGTCGAGAAATCGGTCAGGGAGTCATTCTGGACGGTCACTTCAGCGGCGCTCGCGCTGGCGGCGACAAGGCTCAGGCACAGGCTCGAGAATCGAAGTTGCATCGGTGCACCCCTGATCTTTCCGGATTCGACGACCAGCCTACCCTTCGGTGATCCTGGCATACCGGTACAAATTCACATTCAGGCAACGCTGATCAAGTGGCGCAATCATCATGGCATTCAGACGGTCCGCCAGTCGTGCTGAGAGGCGAAGTGAAGGCTGCTGGCCCTGGCGGGTCTCGCGGTGCAGCGGGCGGGCCTTCTGACGTCCACCTCCTTTTCCGAAGAAAACCGGTCGGTTGGGCGACGCCTGTCTGCGCGCAGCTCTTTGTTGCGCTGCCTCAACGGCTCCCTGGCGAATCAGGAAATCCAGATGAGGCTTGCGAAACGGCCGCTTCGTGCTTCCCTGCGATGGGAGTAGAAGCGTGAATCCGCGCGTGTATCAAAATTCCCGCCAGCGATCGAATGCAATCCGGCGTGTTCAAGCCGCTGTCTGGCCAAGGCAGGCAGGTCGCATAGCCAATGACCGGGGCGCGTAGCGGAAAAGGCGCTCTGCGCCTCGGAGCCGGTGCTGACAAAAGCCTCGTGGACCTCCTCGCCGACCTCGTACGATTCACGCCCGATGGCCGGTCCGATCCAGGCCATGACCCGCCTCGACGGCGAACACAGGCTGGCGAGCGTCTGTTCGAGCATGCCGGCGGCCAGTCCGCGCCAGCCGGCGTGTGCGACAGCCACCTCGTCGCCCTCCATGGAGCAGAAAAATACCGGAAGACAGTCTGCCGTCAGAATGCCGAGGACAACTCCCGGGGTGCGTGTAGTGGACCCATCGGCTTCCGGCTCGGCAGTATCGACGGCAGGCACTGCGTCGACGCGCACCACCCGGGTTCCGTGGACCTGATGCAGCCAGGCGGGCGGCGAGGGCAGGTCCAACTGACCGATGATTTCTTGCCGGTTTGCAGCAACTGCCTGCGCATCATCGCCACACCGACTGCCGAGGTTGCAGCGATCAAAAGGGGGGAGTGAATGGCCGGACATCTGGCGGGTGGTGACCACGGCATGTACGCATGCCGGGGCCTGCCAATCCGCTTCAAGCCAGGAATTGGTCATTTTCCGCCGGCAAACGCCAGGCTGTCTTCGCGCACGGTGTTGATCAGCGCTTCCATGTCGGCTGGGCGGGCGACTTCGATCTTGACCGTCTCTCCGCTGGCCGGATGCTGGAATTCCAGGCGCTCTGCATGCAGGGCCTGACGCCGGAATCCGCGCAGCGCTTCGATCAGTTCCGGTGTCGCGCCCTTGGGCAGGCGCAGGTTTCCGTAGCTGAGGTCACCCACGATCGGATGACGGACATGAGCCATGTGCACCCTGATCTGGTGGGTCCGGCCGGTTTCGAGCCGGCATTCGACCAGGGTCATGATGCGGAATTTTTCGCGCACCCTGTAGTGGGTCACGGCCTCACGTCCGTCTTCCCGGACTGCCTGCCTCAGGCGGTCGACGGGATGGCGGCCGATCGGCTGGTCGACCTTGCCGCCTGCAACCATCGGTCCGTAGACCAGAGCCTCGTACTGGCGGTGGACGGTGCGCGCGGACAGTTGCTCGACCAGCGCCGTGTGCGCGCGCAGAGTGCGCGCAACGACCATCAGGCCCGAGGTGTTCTTGTCCAGTCGATGGACCAGCCCCGCGCGTGGAATGCCGGCAAGATCCGGATCGTGGTGCAGCAGTGCATTTTGCAGGGTTCCGTCGGGATTTCCCGCGCCAGGATGGACGATCAATCCGGCTGGCTTGTTGACGACGATCAGATCGGCGTCCTCGAAGCGGATATCGAGGTCGATCGGTTCGGGGCTGGCGCTGACCTCGCGCTGCATGCGCACCTTGATTTCGACCTGTTCGCCGCCGTGCACGATGTGGCGCGGGATGACCTGCTCACCATCGAGCAGTACGTCGCCAGCCTTGATCCAGGTGCTCAGGCGGGAGCGCGAATAGTCAGGAAACAGTTCGGCAAGCGCGGCATCGAAGCGGCGGCCGGCGGATTCCGGGGGGATGCTGGCATTCAGCGTGGGTTGGGCTTGGCTCATGGACGTCGATCTGCAAGGGTTCGAGATTGACGCGGGTTTCCGACGCCAACGGCGTTCGGGTTATGATCGCCACCCACCATCATCGCAGAGCCCCCTTCCGCATGCGAGCTTCCCGCAGAATCCGGGTTGTTTCCCGGCTTGTAATCGTCTTCCTGGCCGTGTTCCTCATGGCCGGTTGCTCCCTGTTCGGCGACAAGAAAGCCGATCCGCTCGAAAGTCTGTCGGTCGAACAGATGTACGCCAAGGGCAAAGGCTATGTCGACTCCGGCGACTACACGGCCGCGGACAAGGTATTTTCGCGCCTGATTGCGCGGTTCCCGTTCGGTGAGTACACCGAGCAGGCGCAGCTGGACAAGGCCTACGCGCAGTTCAAGATGAACAAGCCGGATGAAGCCTATTCAACGATCAACCGCTTCATCAAGACCTATCCTGCGCAAAAGCACATCGACTATGCGTACTACCTTCGCGGCCTGATCAACTTCGATCGCGAGGAAGGCATGCTCGAGCGCTACGCCGGTCTCGACATGACACAGCGTGACCAGGCCTTCGTCCGCCAGTCCTTCGACGACTTTGCGGCCCTGATCAAGCGCCACCCGGAAAGCGCCTACGCGGCAGATGCCAAGCTGCGCATGATCTACCTGCGTGATGGCATGGCGAAATCGGAACTCAATATTTCCCTGTTCTACTTGCGCCAGGGATCCTATGTCGGCGCTGCAAACCGGGCCAAGGCGATCATCGAGACTTACGACCAGTCACGCTATGTGGCGGATGCGCTGGCCATCCTCGTGCTTTCCTACGGGCATCTGGGCCAGGAATCTCTTGCCGCCGACACGACCCGGGTGCTTGAGCTGAATTACCCGAATCATCCGTCACTGGACGGGGAGTGGCCGCAATGGCGCTCGACCTGGTGGCGCCTGGTTCCGTTGTCGAACCGTGGCACCAAGCCCATCATCAAGGGCGTCAAGGAGTAAACCCGGTCAATCCCAGCCCGAGGTGATCGGATAGCGTCGCTCGCGGCCAAACGCGCGACGCGACACCTTGGGTCCCGGGGCTGCCTGCTGACGCTTCCACTCGCTGATCGTGACCAGATGCACGACCTGCCTGACCGTTTCGGCGTCGAAGCCGGCGGCCACGATTTCCTCGCGTGACTGCTCCTGGTCGACATAGCGACCAAGGATCGCATCAAGGATGTCGTAGGGGGGCAGTGAATCCTGGTCGGTCTGGTTGTCGCGCAATTCTGCGGAAGGTGGCCTGTCGATCACCTGTTGCGGAATCACGGGCGCGCCTCCCTTGTCGGTTTCCTGCTCGTTGCGCCAGTTCGCCAACGCGTAGACGTCGGTCTTGTACAGGTCCTTGATCGGCGCATAGCCGCCGCACATGTCGCCATAAATCGTGGCATAGCCGACGGCGTATTCGCTCTTGTTGCCGGTGGTCAGCAGCAAGCCGCCAAACTTGTTCGACAGGGCCATCAGGATCGCGCCCCGGCAACGCGATTGCAGGTTTTCTTCCGTGGTATCCGCTTCCAGCCCGGAAAAAATGGGCGATAGCGCATCAAGGAAACCCTGGAACGGCCCGGCGATCGGGATAGTCTCGATGCGCACGCCCAGTGCCTTTGCCTGGTCATCGGCGAGATCGTTGCTCTGTCCCGAGGTATAGCGCGAGGGCAGGCGCACCACGGTCACGTTCTCGGCGCCCATCGCGTCGACGGCGATGGCCAGCACGAGGGCAGAGTCGATGCCGCCCGATAGTCCTATCCAGACCTTGCCGAAACGGTTCTTGATGCAGTAATCGCGGGTCGCGCGGACGATGGCGCGCCAGGCGAGGCTCTCGCGGCTTTCATCGGTTTCCTGCGGCCAGGCCACCGGCGTGAATGTTCCCGAGCCGGAGTTGAAATCGGCGACGAGAAGGTGCTCTTCGAATGCGCGTGCTGCGGTGTGTACCTTGCCATCGGCATCGGCCAATACCGAGGCACCGTCGTAGACTACCGCATCCTGTCCGCCAACCAGGTTGAGATATGCCAGCGCGACACGGCTTTCGCCGATGCGGGTACCGATCAGGGCGTCGCGGCGCTCCAGCTTTCCGTGATCGTAGGGTGAGGCATTGGGTACGACCACAAGCTCGGCACCCTGTGCGACGGTATCTGCCAGTGGTTCGGCGAACCAGAGGTCTTCACAAATCACCAGGCCAACCCGGACCTCGTTGACGTCGAAGACAAGTGCACCGCCATCCGGATCAACTTCAAAGTAGCGTCGTTCGTCGAATACCGCGTAGTTGGCCAGCTCTCGCTTGCGATAAGTCGATTCGACCTGGCCATCACGCAACACGCTGACTGCGTTGTAGACAATGGACCCTGCCGATTGAGGCCAGCCGACCACGGCGACGATGCCGCTGATGTCGGTGGCAAGCCTGGCCAGTTCCGCCTCGCATGCGGCGAGGAAACTCGGCCGCAGCAGCAGGTCCTCCGGCGGATACCCGCTCAGTGCGAGTTCGGGAAAAACGATCAGATCGGCGTTGTGGCGATCGCGCGCATCGGCTGCGAGTGCACGGATGCGATCCGCATTCCGGCCGATCGCACCAACCGGGAAATCAAACTGGGCCAGCGCCACGCGCAAGTCAGGCATCGGAATTCGTCGGCAGATTGGAGTGGATGCCACCGGCCAGGATCTGTGTCACTGGATTGCGGGACCGGATGGATTCCTGGTCAAGCGTTCCGTGCCACTGGTTCGGCAGTCGGGCAAAGTATGCCATGCCGGTCTATTCATCACGGCTGCCACCAGGCCAGCGAACTTCACGGACCAGCCTGAAGCCGACATCATCGTAGCCTCGGTCCGACGGCAGTTCGCGCACATTGTCCGGGTCCACATCGGGCCCGTCCTGCCAGGAAAGGCCGAGTACGTCGTGACGCGTGCAGGTATTTCCTGCCTTGCCGCTGGAGGCGGGATTGCCAGCGGTTCCGCAGGTGGACGTCCATTCGGCGACATTGCCTCGCATGTCGTGCAGGCCGAGCCCGCTTTCGATGTAGCGCCCCCTGGGTGCCGTGTTGGCCTGGGCATCGTTGCAGGAATAGCGAAGGTCGAGACCCTTGGCACTCGTATCGCGCACGTTGCCAAGCCGACAGGGAGAACCGCTGGTCGGAATCGATCGCGCGGCGGCCAACCATTCCTGTTTGCTGGGCAGTCGATAGCGCTCATTGGTGCGTCGTGCAAGCCAGTTCGCATACGCCTGCGCATCCGCGTAGCTGACACAAACGACGGGTTCGCTGCCCGATTGCGCGAAGCCGGGGTCACGCCAGTCGCGACGATCGAACAGTCGAAGCGGAGATAGACGGTTGCGGCACCGCGTGGTTTCCCGGCCACTGGAGTTGGCGAACGCGGCATAGTCATCGCGACTGACTTCATTGCGCATCATCAGGACTCCCGTGCCCAGGCTTGAGCCGGCGTGGCGCGCTGGCACCAACATCAACGGTGGCCCGCCCGGGTCACGGATCTCTACACCCACACTTGGCAACTGTCTGAGCTGATCTGCCAGGTTGGTGAACCCGGTCGAGTTGAATTCGAGGTCGCCTGCCAGTGCCAGTCCGGCTTCGGCATTTTTCATTTCGGCCCGCGCGACATTTTCGGTGGTCTTCGCCAGCAGGGCTTCTTCAAGCTCGTCGCGAAGCTGGCTGAAGCCCTCTGAGCTGATCAGGCCGGCGCGCGCAGCCATCGATTCGAGTTGCAGGTATTCGCCGTGTACCTTGTCAAACTGGTTATCGCGGGTGGCATTCACCAGTGCCGCTGCCGAAGCGGCGAGCACCGCCTGCAAGCCTGCTCGTGCTTCGCTATTGGATGGTTCGGCATCGATCACCATCAGGTATGTCTGTGCCGCATTGGCGCCTTCCGGGGCTATCAATGCGCCATTCGCAAGCTGTTCCTGTGCGGTAGACAAGAGTCTCACCATCGACAGATCGTGCTCGTTGGCCGCGCTCTGGGCGATCGGCATGGCAATGCCCGATTCGGGGCGTTGCGCATTCCATTGCGCCAGCCATGGCAGTGCCAGTGAGACCAGCGAGACAGCCAGCAGCGCTCCCACGGCAACGAGCAGGGCGGGGCGATTGCGCAGCGAATGGCGCCACCGCCCGATTGGTCCAGCTGCACGCAGGATGTGTTTCTGAATCGGCTCGAGGGCGCGCTGCATCGCCTGGGCGTTGCGGAATCGATGTTCCGGTCGCTTCGCCATGGCATGGTCGATGAAGGACTGCCAGTGCGCTTTTTCGTCCGGCAACTTCGGCACCGGATCCTGGGCGTGCATCAGCGCCAGGGCCAATGCGTCGCTCGACTGGAATGGCAGCTTCCCGGTCAGCAACTCGTAGGTGAGGACGCCGAGGCTGTAGAGGTCGGATCGTCCGTCTACCGAATCGGCGCGAGCCTGCTCAGGACTCATCTGGGCACCGCTGCCGATGACCAGGCCGTCACCGGTAAGTCTTGAATTGAATTCGCGCTGGGCGAGGGCAATGCCAAAGTCGGCAAGCTGCGGACGATCCGCGTTGTCGAACAGGACGTTCTCCGGCTTCACGTCGCGATGCACGATTCCACGAGCATGCGCATAACCAAGCGCGTCGAGCAGTGCGTGCAGAAGGGAGATCAGTCCGGACTCGTCGTCGCGATAGTCGCGCACACTGAGGTCACCCTTGGCCAGATACGGCATGACGTAGTAGAGGTCACCGGATTCCGTTCGGCCGACCTCGTGGATGACGACGATGCCGGGGTGTTCGAGTTTGGCGATGATGCGCGCTTCATGCTCGAATCGAATCGACATGGCCTCATCGAAAAGGCGGCCGGAACGCATGACCTTGATCGCGACTTCGCGATCAAGCGATTCCTGCACGGCGAGGTAGACCGTCGCCATGCCACCCAGGCCCAACCGACGCTCGAGTCGATAGCCAGGAATGCGCGGCAGCGCGGTCGGGGGCTCGGCGGTATCGGCAGGCAGTTCGTTTTCAGTCATGTGCATCGACATCATGGCCGGGCTTGGGTTGCAGCCGGGACCATGAATCGACGATGCGCCCCGTTCGCATAGCGCCACAGACTAGCGCAATCGGGCCGGATTGCCCTGAACCCTGGGCTACCCAGAGGCGGGAATGGGGAATGGGGATTAGGGAGACTACCTTCCTCCTCCCACGACAGACCGCAACTTTGAGTTGGCCGCGATCCGGGTGTTGAGCATCGCTGCGCTCAGCCCAACCTGCGAAGTGCAGCAGGTTTTCTCTTCCTCGCAGGTGGATGGTGAGCGCCGCGAACCCCAACGCGGATCGCCCTGAGCCGACAGCGCGACTGCGCAGTGCTGGGATCTGGCAAACGAAAAAAGCCGCCGGATGGCTCCGACGGCTTTTCGGGACACGTCGCAGGAATGCGACTACTTCATCAATTTCGCCAGGGTCGTTCCGAGATCGGCCGGTGACTTGACCGTGGTCACGCCCGCCTTCTCCAGCGCCTCGAACTTGGCTGCAGCGGTACCCTTGCCACCCGAAATGATCGCGCCGGCATGGCCCATGCGCTTGCCTGCCGGGGCACTGGCGCCGGCAATGAATGCGACGACGGGCTTGGTTACGAATTCGGAAATGAATTCTGCTGCCTCTTCCTCGGCGCTGCCGCCGATTTCGCCGACCATGATGATGCCCTCGGTCTGCGGATCTTCCTGGAACAGCTTCAGGCAGTCGATGAAGCTCAGACCATTGATCGGATCACCGCCAATGCCGATGCAGGTCGATTGGCCGAGGCCGACGTTGGTGGTCTGGAACACGGCCTCATAGGTCAGCGTGCACGAACGCGAGACGATGCCGACTTTGCCGGGCTTGTGGATGTGGCCGGGCATGATGCCGATCTTGCATTCGCCCGGAGTAATGATGCCGGGGCAGTTCGGGCCGATCAGGACAGTGTCCGGATACTGCAGCAGAACATTCTTCACGCGCAGCATATCGAGCACCGGAATGCCCTCGGTGATCGTGACGATGACCTTGATGCCGGCATCCGCCGCTTCGAGGATCGCGTCTGCCGCGAACGGCGGCGGCACAAAGATCATTGATGCGTCCGCACCGGTTGCCTCTACGGCATCAAGCACGGTGTTGAACACCGGCAGGCCGATGTGCTCACTGCCACCCTTGCCCGGAGTAACGCCGCCGACCAGCTTGGTGCCGTATTCAATCGCCTGTTCGGAATGGAAGGTGCCCTGCTGGCCGGTAAAGCCCTGGGTGATGACCTTGGTGTTCTTGTTGACCAAAACGCTCATGGATCAATCCTCGAAATTTCTTTGCTTTCCCGGGGAGCCCCTTCACGGGGCAATGCTGCTTGTTCAAGATCAGGAGCAGAAGCATCGCGGCTGAAGCCGCTTCCTACGGGTAAATGACGGTTTTATTGATGGGGGTTCAGGCGGCCTTGACCGACGCAACAGCCTTGTTCGCCGCATCGTTGAGGTCATCGGCAGTGGTGATCGCCAAACCGGAATTGGCCAGCAATTCGCGACCCTTGTCGACATTGGTGCCTTGCAGGCGAACGATCACCGGAATCTTCAGGCCGACTTCCTTGACCGCAGCGATGACGCCTTCCGCGATCAGGTCGCAGCGGACGATGCCGCCGAAGATGTTGATCAGGATGGCCTGGACCTTGTCCGAGCGAAGGATCAGCTTGAATGCCTCGGTGACGCGCTCTTTGGTCGCGCCGCCGCCAACATCGAGGAAGTTGGCTGGCTCGCCACCCGCCAGCTTGATCACGTCCATGGTCGCCATGGCCAGGCCGGCACCATTGACCATGCAGCCGATATTGCCGTCCATGGTCACGTAGTTGAGGTTGTGCTGGACGGCCGCCGCTTCGGCGGCATCTTCCTGGGTCAGGTCGCGCATCGCGGCCAGCTTCGGATGGCGGAACTCGGCGTTGTCGTCGGAGTTGACCTTGCCGTCCAGCGCCATCAGCACGCCGGAATCGAGGATGGCGAGCGGATTGAGCTCGACCAGGGCCAGGTCCTTCTCGTTGAACAGCTTGTACAGCCCCAGCATGATCTTGGTCAGCTGGTTGGCCTGCTTGCCATCGAGGCCCATGTCAAAGGCGAGCTTGCGGCACTGGTAGGGCTGCAGGCCTTCGACGAAATTGACTTCGATCGTGTGGATGTCTTCCGGCGTCTCGCGGGCGACCTGTTCGATGTCGACTCCACCCTGGGCCGAAGCAATGAAGGAAACGGCGCGACTGTCGCGGTCAACCAGGATCGAGAGATACAGTTCCTTTGCAATATCAGCTGCATCGGTGACCAGGACCAGGTTGACCGGCAGCGCGCGGCCACCCGACTGATAGGTTTCCATGTCCTGACCGAGCATGCCTGCTGCAGCCGCCTTGACCTCATCGCCGGATTTGCAAAATTTTACACCGCCAGACTTTCCGCGACCGCCGGCATGGATCTGTGCCTTGACCATCCATTGGGTTCCGCCCAGCGCCTTGGCGGCGTCAACGGCCTGCTCCGGGGAGGAAGCGACTTTTCCGGGAGGGACGGGTATGCCGTACTGGGCGAACAATTCCTTGGCTTGGTATTCGTGGAAATTCATGCAGGCACCTGGTTGGGAGAGTCACGGATTACGCCGCTGCACCATTGTCAGCAACCGCAAACCTTTGATCAGAAAGAGAAAAGCGCCGACGCCGGGATTCCGGGCCGACCCGCAGAATGGGCGCGTATTCTGGGCATTTCGGGCCGTGATTGCAAAAGAGGTCGCCTGCGATGGCGGCGCAGCCGGGCCAGGGCCCGGGCTCCGGGCGGAATCGGACGAGTCCCAGGAGAACGCCCCTTCGTGTTTTCACTCAAGCAATGAGGCCTCCCTGCGCAACTCATGAGTGCCCTGATCTGCCTTGCAATCGGGACATTCGGAAACGAAAACAGGCCGGCTATGGCAATGCGCGCGGCGTACCTATAATTTGTCGGCCATGGAGATACGCAATTGACTGATCGCAGAGCACGACGTGCAGATGACGTATCGGGCGACATTACCCGGCGCGAGCTGGTTTTCTTCAACCTGTATCGACTACTCGAGTCTGTCGTCTACATAGGCCTGGTATTCAGCCCGCTCGCGGTCGACTGGATAAAGATCAGTCACTCCCAGATGGGGCGTGTGGTAGCCCTGATCTATTGCGCGGTAGCAGCGATCCTGCTGATCTCGACCGAACGCATGCGCAAGAATCTCAGCGCAAGCATCGGACTGGCGCTGGCGCTGGATGCCATTGCCGCGTCCCTGATCCTGTTCTCGATCAGCGGCGGCCATAGCTCGATCCCGATGATGTTGATGGTCAATGTCGGCGTCTGCGCATTGCTGCTTCCTTTCCGTCAGTCCGTGGCCCTGGCCGGGCTGGCAGCCATTGGCGTGATGGCTCCACCGATCTACGCGTATGTCAACGAGAGTGCGGTTGATCGCAGTGTGCTCGAGGCAACCCTGTTCGGCATCGCCTACATCGCCGTGGCTGCACTTTGCTCCCACCTTGGCCGCCAGATGCGCGAGACGGAAGCGCTGGCCGAACAACGCGGGGTCGACTTGCTCAACCTTGAGCAGGTCAACGACCTGATCATCCGGCGCATGAAGACAGGCGTGCTTCTGGTTGACGATGCCAACCATATCCTTCGCATCAACGAATCGGCCTGGCACCTGATTGGCAATCCCTCGCCGAACGAACGCGACCTGGGCCAGGTCGCCGCTGAACTTTCCCGACGGCTCTATCATTGGCGCAATTCGGGCCGCATCGATCAGAACCCGGTGGCGCTCGCAGCCGATGTGCCCGAGGTGATTCCGCGCTTCTCGCGCATGGCGCCCAACGACGATACGCATATCCTGATCTTCCTTGACGACACCTCGCTGCTGTCGCGAAGGGCCGAGGAAATGACCCTTGCATCATTGGGTCGTCTGTCCGCATCAATCGCCCACGAGATCCGAAATCCGCTGGCAGCGATCCGCTATTCGGCCCAATTGCTGGCCGAATCGGAGAGCATGGAAGAAGAAGACCGCCGCCTGGTCGATATCGTCAACAACCACTGCACGCGGGCCAACGAGGTCATTGAAAACATCCTGCAACTTTCGCGACGCGAGCGATCGCGGCCGGAGAGTATCGATGTCAATGCCTGGGCATTGAACTTCGTCGAGGAATACAAGCAGAACAACGATATTGGCCAGGATCATCTGCGCGCGATCACCCAGAATCGACAAATCGAGGCTATGGTGGATCCCCAGCACCTGCAGCAGGTGGTCTGGAACCTTGTCCAGAATGCAATTCGCTATGGTCGTGAGCCCGGTGCCGTCGCCAGGGTCGTCGTGGTTGCGCGGCTAGCTACCGACAAGGGGCCGCCCTTGATCGAAGTGGTCGATCGCGGCCCGGGAATCCCGGCCAAGGTCGCTGCGCAGATTTTCGATCCGTTCTATACAACCAGCGAATACGGGACGGGTCTGGGCCTGTATCTGGCGCGCCAGATGTGCGAGTCCAGCCAGGCCACGCTGGAGTATGTGCCGGTGGCTGGCGGTGGTGCCTGTTTCAGAATCACGCTTTCACCCGCCGCCAG
Source organism: Dokdonella sp. (assembly GCF_049593775.1). Classification (GTDB taxonomy): domain Bacteria; phylum Pseudomonadota; class Gammaproteobacteria; order Xanthomonadales; family Rhodanobacteraceae; genus Dokdonella. The sequence continues at coordinate 15,078 of NZ_JBAWHJ010000229.1, forward strand.
CCTGGTCAGCCGTAGTCCGGCACATACGGCTTGATGCACCACTAGAAGCCGGGGCTCCGGGTTTCGCTCGGCCCGTTGGCGCTTCGACGCTTGTTGCCCTTCCGGATCACGTCTTGTGACTTCCGGCTTGCAGGCTACTACCCAATCCGATCAGCGACGGCTCTGCAGCGCTTGATTCCTGCTCGGCATGCCTCCATTTCTTGCTTGTCGCTTCTTGAATTGAAGGTATTTCCAATGCGCATGGACAAACTGACCTCGCGTTTTCAGCAGGCTCTCGCGGACGCCCAGAGTCTGGCTGTCGGACGCGATCACAATATGCTGGAACCGGTGCATGTCCTCGTCGCCCTGCTCGACCAGCAGGGCGGCTCGACCCAGCCGATGCTGGCCCAGTCCGGGGTCAACGTTGCCGCCTTGCGAACGCGGCTCGGACAGATTCTTGACGCATTACCGAAAGTAGCCGGCCAGGAAGGCAATATCAGCGTCGGCAATGAATTGAATCGCATCCTCAACCTGACCGACAAGCTCGCCCAGAAGCGAGGCGATCAGTTCATTGCCAGCGAACTCTTCGTGCTCGCAGCACTTGAGGACAAGGGCGAAGCCGGCGCCGCCCTGAAGGCGACCGGCGCCAATGCTGCCAGTCTGGATTCAGCGATCGAGCGCATGCGAGGCGGCGAAAAGGTTGACGACGCCAACGCCGAGGAAAACAGGCAGGCCCTGGAAAAATACTGCATTGACCTGACCGCCAGAGCCGGCTCGGGCAAGCTTGATCCTGTTATCGGGCGCGACGAGGAAATCCGTCGCGTGATCCAGGTATTGCAGCGTCGCACCAAGAACAATCCGGTCCTGATCGGCGAACCAGGCGTTGGCAAGACAGCCATTGTCGAGGGTCTGGCCCAGCGCATCATCCATGACGAGGTTCCCGAAGGGCTGCGCGGCAAGCGCGTGCTTTCGCTCGACATGGGGTCCCTGATTGCCGGTGCGAAATTCCGCGGTGAATTTGAAGAGCGCCTCAAGGGTGTCCTCAATGATCTGTCCAAACAGGAAGGCCAGGTGATCCTGTTTATCGACGAATTGCACACCATGGTTGGCGCGGGCAAGGCCGAGGGTTCAATGGATGCCGGCAACATGCTCAAGCCCGCGCTCGCGCGTGGCGAGTTGCATTGCGTGGGCGCCACTACGCTAGACGAGTACCGCAAGTACATCGAAAAGGATGCGGCGCTGGAGCGCCGGTTCCAGAAGGTCTTCGTCGGCGAGCCGAGCGTCGAGGACACCATAGCGATCCTGCGCGGGCTCAAGGAAAAATACGCCGTGCATCACGGCGTCGAGATCACCGATCCGGCGATCGTTGCCGCAGCCACGCTGTCACATCGCTATATCGCGGATCGACAATTGCCGGACAAGGCCATCGACCTGATGGACGAGGCCGCGTCCCGCATCCGCATGGAAATCGATTCCAAGCCGGAGGAGCTTGATCGCAAGGAGCGCCGGCTGATCCAGCTCAAGATCCAGCGCGAGGCGCTGAAGAAGGAGAAAGACGCCGAGTCGAAGCAGCGGCTTGCCGATCTGCAAAGCGAGATCGAAGTACTCGAACGCGAGTTTTCCGATCTCGAGGAAATCTGGAAGGCGGAGAAGGCCGCCGTCACCGGCACTACCAAGATCAAGGAGTCGATCGAACAGGCGCGCCAGGAAATCGATTCAGCAATGCGGAGTCAGGATTTCGCCAAGGTCTCCGAGATCCAGTACGGGCGCATTCCCCAGCTTGAAAAGCAGTTGGCTG
>NZ_JBAWHJ010000230.1:0-16697 GCF_049593775.1 Dokdonella sp.
CCGATTGGAGTGCCATTGCTGCGCAGCCAGTTCGATGGATCGGTGTTGCCCCAATAGTTGATGCGGCCATCAGGCAGGACACCGTTGCCCGGGCCCAGATTGATCGCCTCGTAGCGGATGGCATCGATCACGCCGACATGAGCGTACTCGGCTGTCGCGACCAGACCCCACCATGGCAGCTCGCGATCGAATGCGAGGCTGATCTTGGTTGAGGTCGGCAGTTTGAAGTTGGAATCAACGGCATCAACCTGCATCTGCGGCGCGCCACCGGAACCGCTCGGCGGCTGCTGGGAGAACGGATCCGGATTGAAGCAGCAGCCGTTGCTGTCGAAATAAGTCTGCAGCGTCAGGCCGTTGTTGGTGAAGGGATTGCCCTGCCAGACACCCGGGGTCGGGCCCTCGACGATTCCGAAGCCACCGCGAAGCTGCGTCCTTCTTTCCGTTTCGAACTCGTAGTTGAACGAGACGCGCGGTTCGATGACGCCGTTGCCATTCACGGAACCCTGGTTCGAATAGCCAAAGTCCTCTTCGAACTGGGCGTTGTAGGGTGGCTTTTCGGGGATCAGAGGAATGTCATAGCGCAAGCCGTACTGCAGCGAGAACTGCGGGGTGACCTGCCAGGTGTCCTGAACGAACAGGCCCCACTGGTCAAGGCGGAAATCGGCCGCGATGCTGTTGATGTTGCCATTGGTCGGCTGGTACAGGTTGTAGCTGGAGTAGTTGCCTGCGGCAAAATCTTCGATGCTGCGGAAGTTGTAGGCACCGAACTGGGTGCGACCAAACAGATTGTAGAACTTGTCACGCTGGAAATCGGCACCGGCCTTGATCGTGTGATCACCGAGGAACCAGTAGCCGGCCAGGAAGCCGGACAGGGTATCTACATTCAGTTGGTTGTAGTGACGGAACTGTTCTTCACCGAGATTTACCGAGGTGTTAGTGTTGTCCGGACCAAGTTGCACATTTATCTGCGGTTGCTGCGCCAGAACAGACGGTGCTGAGTCATACGTCGAGTAGGAGAACGAGGCTTCGGTCGAGAAGCTGTCGGTCCAGTCGTCGTAGAAGTTCAATACATAGCCTTCCAGGTTGCGATCCTGGGTGTACCAGTAGCTCGACAACGAAAGACGATTGGGATTGAACCCGCCAAGGATCGGCTGGTCGCTCTTGGTCTTGGTGTAGCGGAAGCTGGCACGATGGCCATCGGCGATGTTCCAGTCAAGCTTGGCCAGGTACAGCTTGCTGACCTGGTTGGCATCGGACGCCTCGAGGTTACCCGGAGTCAGACCGTAACCATTGGCGATATTTATGATGTCGTCGAGCTGGGCCTGGGTGATCGACACTTCGTTGTCGGCACCGGAACCGAGCACGCCATAGCTGGGCGCAGGTGCAAGCGTTTCGGCTTCTTCGTAGCTCAGGAAGAAGAACAACTTGTCCTTGATGATCGGACCACCGACCGTGGCGCCGAATGTCTTCTTCGCCGAGTAGCCGGTAAATTCCGTCGGCTCATCACTGGTGAGGTCGCTTGAATTCGTATAGGCGTAGTAGGCACTGCCGTGGAACTCGTTGGTGCCGCTCTTGGTGACGATATTGATATTGGCGCCAATGGCACGCTTGTTGGTGACATCGAAATTGGCCGTCGACAGGTTGTATTCGTCGATGGCGTCGTAGGAAATCGGCTGCGCCAACGATGGCAGACCGTTCGGCTCGAGACCAAAGGAATCGTTGGTTGCCACGCCGTCGATGGTGATGTTGTTGTAGCGGGTGTTCTGGCCAAGCGCCGAGATTTCGCCGCGCCCCTTGTTGGTGATGTTGATATTCGGATCCAGGCGGGCAATATCCTGGATGGAGCGGCTCGGATTCGGCAGCACCTTGAGCTCGCGCGAGGAAATATTGGTGCTCAGACCCTTGTTGTCGGCCTGGAACGTCGCTCCGGGCGCATCTGCGGTGACCAGCAGGCCTTCGAGCATCGCAGCTTCCGAGCCCACGGTCAGATTGAGCGTGGTCTCCTCGGACAACCTGAGATACACATCGGACTGTTCAGCCTTGCTGCCTGCCGAGGACGACGCCGTCACTTCGAACGGGCCGCCGACGCGCAAACCCTGCGCTGCATAGCGTCCATCAGGACCGGTCATGATCGTGCGTGAAGTTCCGGAGGGGATATGCACGATGGTCACCGTGGCGCCCGCTACCGGCTGGCCATTCTCGTCGACGATTGAGCCGCCCATCGACGATGAAGTGTTCTGCGCATAAGCGCCGGACATGGCAAACAGCGAAGAGAGCATCAGCGGCAACAACCGCTTCGACAGTCGCTTGTTCATTACTACCTTCCTATTGATAAATTGAACTGGAGTTGGGCAGGTGACTACGTCCCGCCAGCGCGCGATTACCTGAAAATCCGGGAAAACCACTGGAACAACTAGACAAGAATCGGTCACTGCGATCGCTTGAACCCGACTGGATCAATCGAGTGGCCGCAACCAATTAACCGGAGTTTAACCTGTCTTCATGACAGATTTCTAACAGAATTGTCACTGCGTTGAGTGTCGGTTTGCCGCAGAGACTCCGGGCTGTGCATCCAACTCCTTTGCAATGCCGTCAGGCCATTCAGCTCGCGGAATACAGAGGAGCCTGATTCACGCTTTGAATCAGGCTGTTACTGCACAAACCTGCGGCTGCGGATCAACTCACGGAGCCAGTTTCACGTAGGCGACCACGCCGTCCAGAAACATCTGGACAGACAGGGCGACCAGCAGCATGCCCATCAGGCGCTCGAGTGCGACCAGGACGCTGTGGCCAAGCCAGCGGTAGAGATAGGTCGATGACACGAGCAGGACCGCAGTGGCCAGCCAGGCCAGAAACAGGGCGATGCTCCAGTCCACCGTGCGTCCCGGGTTGCTGTTGGCCAGAAGCATGACCGCAGCCATGGTCGAAGGCCCGGCAACGGCAGGGATTGCCATTGGTACGATGAACGGCTCGGTGTCGACGTCGCCACCGAAGATTCCGTCCTTGGGGGGAAAGATCATGCGAATGCCGATCAGGAACAGGACAATGCCACCGGCAATGCTGACCGACTCCGCCTTCAGCTGCAGCGCACTCAGCAGATACTTGCCGCTGAACAGGAACACGAACAACACCAGCAGGGCGATCAGCAATTCGCGGATCAGGACCAGGCGTCGGCGCTCGGGCGCAACGTTCTTCAGCAAGCTGAGGAACAATGGAATGTTGCCTAGCGGATCCATGATAAGGAACAGCAGGATGCCGGCCGAAAGCGTACTCATGGCGAATGTCCTTCGTTGTTCGGGCGCAGGTCCAGAGTGTGCCCGCGCAACCCTGCCGCTGCTGGGCTGAGCAGGAAGGTAGCCGCCGCCCCAGCAATATCAGGCAACTCCCGCTCCAGAGTGTTCTCTCCAAAATAGGCCATCTTGCGCAAGGCAGTCCGCATCGGCGCCGGCAACAGGCCGTGCACGCGTACTGGACCGCTCTCGGATTCCTCGTGGGCTATGGAGGCAAGCGCGGCAAGTCCAGCCTTGGCTACTCCGTACCCCCCCCAATAAGCCTTGCTGACCCGCGCCATGTCCTCAAGCACGAACACGATCGACGCGTCCGGACGCTCGCGCAACAGAGGCATGCAGGCTTGAGTCAGGGCGAACGGAGCCGTCAATCCGACCTGCAAGGTACGGACCCAGTCAGCAGGTCTGGTCTGGTCCATCGGTTTGAGCCCCTCGAACAGGACTGCCGCGTGGATGATTCCATCAAGCCGTCCACACTGCAGGCGCACGGACTCGGCCAGTTGCTCGAAGTCGTCTGGCGTTGCGCCTTCCAGATTGATCGGATAAATCGCTGGTTGCGGCGCGCCAAGTGCAACCAGTTCGTCGTACAGCGACTCCAGCGGTCGCACCTTGCGGCCGGCGAGTACCACCGTTGCACCTGCACTGGCACAAGCCAGCGCACAGGCCCGACCAAGGCCACCATTGGCTCCTGTCACCAGAACCACGCGTTCGCACAAGGCATTGGCTTCGGGAACGGGTTCGACAAAGCGAATCAAGGGAAGCATGGCGCTACACCTTGTGAAGTTCGCGGACCATGCGCTCAAGCTCCCCGCTTTCAAACAGCTCGAGTGCAATGTCGCAACCGCCAATCAATTCGCCCGCGATGAACAACTGCGGAAATGTCGGCCAGTTCGAAAAGCGCGGCAGGTTTGCGCGAATTTCCGGATCTTCCAGCACGTTGACTGAAACGAATGGCGCACCGATGCTCTTCAGGGCCTTGGCCGTACGACTTGAAAAACCGCACATCGGAAACTGCGGCGTACCCTTCATGAACAACACGATGGGGGCGGAATCTACAGTGGATCTTATACGTTCAATGATTTCCATGGGACTCTCGGGTGCTGCAAGGTCGCAAGCCCGGCCTGTTCGTGAATCTGCTCGATACTCGCGAAGGATGCTGGATTCACGCGCCTCTCCAGATCGGGACAAAAACGAGTCCGTTCACCGGAAAAAGCGAATCGCCGTGTGGATCCGATGGGCCAAATGAGCGCGTGCGTAATTCATGGACAGTGCGGGCCAGGCCAGAATGGGCGTTGGCGGGTCGCGCATTTTAGCAGCCTGTACCGCCTGCGGTTGATTTGCTGCCACCCAACTAAATATGCTGACTGGCTGACAGCCGCTCGAATCAGCGGCTGCCCATCGATTCATGTCACATGCCATCAAACCCTGCGATCATTGACAGTCAGGCTTCAACCGACCATCCACAACCCAACGGCAAGGAGAATCCAATGGCCATCGAGCTTCCCGCACTTCCGTGGGCCCGAGACGCACTCGCACCACACATCTCGGCCGAAACCATCGATTTCCACTACGGCAAGCACCACCAGACCTATGTAACCAATCTCAACAACCAGATTGCCGGGACCGAATTCGAGAATCTGGGCCTGGAGGAGATCATCCGCAAGGCCTCGGGCGGCATGTTCAACAACGCCGCACAGATCTGGAACCACACGTTCTACTGGAACTGCCTGGCTCCTGATGCTGGCGGTGAACCCGACGGCAAGCTGGCAGACGCCATCAACAAGGCTTTCGGCAGCTTCGCCAAGTTCAAGGAAGAATTCACCAAGACATCAGTGGGCACGTTCGGCTCCGGCTGGGGCTGGCTTGTGCAACGTCCCGACGGCTCCCTGGCCCTGGCCAGCACCTCCAACGCCGCCACCCCATTGACCGGTTCCGATCGCGCGCTTCTGACCTGCGATGTCTGGGAACACGCGTATTACATTGACTACCGCAACGCCCGCCCGAAATACCTCGAGGCGTTCTGGAGCCTGGTCAACTGGAAATTCGTCGAAAGCCAGATGGCTTGACGGTCTGATTCGGGAACCGGGAACCGGGAACGGCGATTCGCGAACGATGACCCTGGAGATCAGGTCGCCCTGACTTGCAATCTCCCCCGACAACCCGGGAATCGTCCAGCAAGCGGCTGCGGCCGCTTGCTGTGTTTCAGGGCAACGCCGGCCTGGCGGCCTTAGCCCGCGTCAGCAGAGAGCGCCGCAATTACCGGTGCGACGTGATCTTCGCGATCAAGGGCCCTACCCACGCGCTGCAACCGCTGGATCAACTCTTCGGCGTTGTCCGCGCAGATCGTTGCGTGCCCTACCTTGCGCCCTGCGCGAGGGGATTTCCCATAGTCATGCCAATGCGCTCGCGCTTCGGCGAGGATTGGCGTCGCATCGGGCAGTTCGCCAATCCAGTTGAGCATGGCTACGCAGCCAAGCGCCTGGGTGTCGCCCAGCGGCAAGCCGAGCACGGCGCGGACATGATTCTCGAACTGGCTGCACGCCGTGCCTTCAATGGTCCAGTGCCCTGAATTGTGCACGCGAGGCGCCATCTCGTTTCCGAGCAGGCGCCCTTCACAAGAGAAAAGTTCCAGGGCGAACACACCGACATAATCGAGTCGTTCAGCCAGCGCACGAGCACGCGCCACGGCACGTCTCTCGATTTCCTCGTCCACCTTGATCGGCGCAAGGCTGATCGAAAGGATGCCGTCCTGGTGCCAATTGCGCGTCAACGGATAATGGCGGAATTCACCACTGCGCGAGCGCACCGCAACCACCGAGATCTCGCTGTCAAACGGAACGAAAGCCTCGAGGATCAGGGGTACACCGCCCAGCGTTTGCCAGGCTGACTCGATATCGGAGTGGCTCTTCAATATGGTCTGCCCCTTGCCGTCATAGCCGAGGCGACGCGTCTTGAGTACGGCGGGCAACCCCGTTTTCGCGACTGCTGCACGCAAGTCCTCGATGCTGTCCACGGCCGCGAATACCGGCGTCTCGAGATCAATCTCGCCGAACAGGTTCTTCTCGAGCAGCCGATCCTGGGCTACGGACAAGGCCGCCGGATTGGGAAATACGCGAGTGTGGGAGGTCAGCCATTCGGCGGTTTCCGCGGGTACGTTCTCGAAATCGAAGGTTGCAACATCAATCTGGTTGGCAAATTTCTCGAGCGTTGCAAAATCACGCCAATCTGCCTGCATCAAGGGGGCGACCTGCGCAGCACAGGCGTCAGCCGCACTGTCGACGACCAGGAAGCGGTGCCCGAGCGGTGCGCCGGCAATGGCCAGCATGCGCGCCAGTTGCCCGCCGCCGAGAATGCCTATCGTTGCCATGCCTATTCCTTTCGTGGATCGGGGTGAGCGAGAACCTTGTCGGTCTGCTCAAGACGGAAGTCGTCAATTCGCGCTGCAAGCCCAGGGTCGCCAAGCGACAGGATCGAAGCGGCGAAGAGTGCTGCATTGATCGCGCCTGCCCTGCCGATTGCAAAGGTCGCCACCGGAATCCCGGCTGGCATCTGCACGATTGAAAGCAGCGAGTCCATGCCGCTGAGTGCCTTTGACTGGACAGGCACCCCGAGGACCGGAATGCGCGTCTTTGCAGCCAGCATGCCGGGCAAATGGGCAGCACCACCTGCCCCGGCAATGATTGCGCGGAGGCCGCGCTGCGCAGCCGATTGCGCATACTCGAACATCTGATCGGGTGTGCGGTGGGCCGAAACAACGCGAACCTCGTGGGCCACGTTCAGCAGTTCCAGCGTTTCCACGGCATGCGCCATGGTTTCCCAATCGGATCGGGAACCCATTACCACACCAATGAGGGGACTTTCGGCGCTGTCGATCATGGTCGTCACGCGGGAAAATCGTTATTGTACGCATATTGACGCGCGCTTTCGGATAGTGAGGGGCGCCAGCCAGCGTGCATCGGGAACCAGGTCATGGACAAACACTTGCTCGACATACTCTGCTGCCCGCAGACGAAGACCCCGGTCCGCGCCGCCCGTCGCGACGAGATCGATGCCCTCAATCGCTACATTGCAGCCGGCGACATCACGACCGCTGCCGGAAAGCGCCTCCAGACGCCCTGCCAGGACGCCCTGATTACGCGCGACAGCAAGACGATTTACCGCATCGAGGATGACATTCCGGTCATGCTCGCCGATGAAGCGGTATCGACTTCACAAATGAGCGACTTCCCTCGCTAGTGAGCCATTGATCAAGTGACACGATTTGCATGCGGACCGGTGGTGTGACGGATGCGTCACTTGCTCGGAGGAGACCCGGTTCGACTCTGAAAATTGTGATGCGCATCACACTCACGAGCCTTCATGCACATGAAGCTGGAACTCGCATGAGTCAAGCTGTCTATCCATCAACGGCCTGTGGCAGCACTGCCGAGTGAGAACCCATGTCTACCCCTGAAGACAAGCCGAGCAAGGTAATTGAACTGAAGCAGCGCCATGCCGGCGCAGCGGGTTCAGAGGATCGCCTTGGAGACCTCCTGAAGCTGGTTCGGGGTATTGCGCTCAAGCGTGTCAACGGGCTTGTCAGCACCCTGTTCGAAAACGTTGATGATGCCCTCTTTCATCTCGCCGAGCGCGCCGAGAGCAATGCCGTGCAAGTTCAGTTCTTTGACGGCATGCGCGAAGTTCGCAAGAAGCGGCAACTGGTGGAGCGGAAGTTCCAGGAGCAGCTGTCGCAGATTTTCAGTGAGTTCGCCGAAGGCAAGCTCAAGCCTGTTCGACCAGAAGTTGCAAACCCTTCCAACGCCGGACTGTCACTGGTCGACGATCAGGAGCTGGAAGATTCGCTGGCCGTATCCAGCATGGTGTCCAAAGCCGAAAACCGGCTTTCACGCACACTGCACATGGTCAACCAGCGCCTTGCCGTAATCATCGGCGGCACCGTGGTCGAGGACGCCAACAATCCAATTGGACCGGCACCGCTGTGCCAGGCGTTTCGGGTGGTCGTTCGCGAGTTCGACCTGAACGTCCAGGTGAAGTTGATCATCTACAAGTTGTTCGATCGCTATGTGATGAGCGGGCTCGAACCGTTGTACGACGAAGTCAATGCAGAGCTGATCCGTTCCGGCGTGCTTCCGCAGATTCGTCACCAGCTTCCACAGACATCGCGTACCCGCGGCGGCAGCCAGGCCCCGGCCTCATCCGGCTCGGATCAATCGCGTCAGGCCGCCGACGGCAACGACGGCTATTCCGGGCAAGGCAATCAGGGGGGCTCCTACGACCCGGTCGCCGCAGAGCTGCAGGCGGAGCTCTACAGCACCCTGCGCAGCCTGCTCGCCAATCGCAAACACTCGGCTGATCATCATGTCGGCGCAGACGGCTCCGGATACACCGGCACCGGCGGCCCGATGGTGCCCAACCTCAGCCCGACCGACCTGCTCAGCGCCTTGTCGATCCTGCAAAGCCAGAGCCAGGCCAACCAGGTCAATGCCGAGAATGTCGCCGATGCGGCCGAGGCAGTCCAGCAGATCAAGCAGGAGATGCTCGACCAGGCGCACCGCCTTGGTGGAACAGACAGCAGCGGCTACAGCGTGTCTTCTGCTGACGAAGACACCATCGATCTTGTCGGCATGCTCTTCGAATTCATACTCCAGGATCGCAATCTTCCATCTCAGATCCAGGCGTTGGTGGGTCGGCTTCAGATTCCGTACCTCAAGATCGCCATTCTCGACAAGCACCTGTTTGCGCAGAAATCCCATCCCGCACGACGCCTGCTCGATGCGATAGCCGAAGCCGGCAAGAGCTGGTCTGCCGAGTCCGATGTCGACAACAAGCTATACGATCGCATCAAGGCCGTCGTCGAAACGGTGCTGTCTGAATTCGACGATGATCTTGCCGTCATCGAGCACGAACTGGCCGGATTCGAACAATTCCTGCATCAGCACAAGCGTCGTTCAGAACTGGCCGAACAGCGAGCCGCGGAAGTTACCCGAGGCCGCGAAAAGCTGCATACCGCGCGCCGGGACGCCGCTCGTGAAATCCTGAGCCGCATCGGCAATCGAGAGCTGGCACCGGTAATCCACAACGTTCTTTCCCGTCCGTGGGCGAATTACCTGGTGCTCACCGACCTGCGTCATGGCAGCAATTCCGACGAATGGAAGAACGCCCTGCGCTTTGCCGATGAGTTCGTCTGGAGTTCCCTGCCGAAGAAGACAGAAGCCGACAAGACGCGTTTGCGCACGCTGCTCCCGCAACTCGAAAAGGCCCTCAAGCATGGCCTTGGTACCGTGGCGTATCACGAAGGCGATGTGCGCTCGCTGATGCAGGAACTGTCGCAGTTCTATCAGAAACTGTTGAAAGGCGAATCCTTCGAGCTGAAGACTGCAGAAGAAGTCATCGCGGACAATGCGGCGGTCGAAGGATCGGCGGAGCAATCCGAGTCGACGCCGTTGACCCAGAGTCCGGTCGAGGAAATCGTCCTGTCGTCCGGCAGCGTCGAACCCGAGGTCGCCGAGGTCACCGACGCAGACGATGAATTCGTCGAATCTGCACGAAAGATGCAGGTGGGGAACTGGATCGAGTTCATCGACGAGGAGGGCAACCGCGAACGTGCCAAGCTTTCCTGGGTCAGCCCGATCAGCTCCAGGTACCTCTTTGTCAATCGCCGCGGCCTGAAGGTGTGCGACAAGAGCATCACGGCGCTCGCCATCGAGTTGCGTCGCGGCACGGCTGTCCTGCTCGAGGAAGTGCCCTTGTTCGATCGCGCGCTGGATGCCATCGTCGAACGGCTTCGCCAGACGCATGCGGGAAGCGAGCCACCGGCTACACCGGCCGCCGCAGACTGAAGCTTCCGAATTTCCAGCGCATCCCCTACCCTGCGTGCCCAGGTTGAACGTTGTGCGTTCGAGTTCGGGCAGTGAGCAAGCCAGCGGGTGCGCTTGGAACACTCACTGGCCGCGACAGGCTGCTCAACGTCGACCCACAGGTTCCGGGCAATGGGTGCGTGGCAATACGATTGCAGGCACCATTGAATCCGAGAGCCGTCTATTGAATTGGCGCGCGCCCACTCCCCCGAATGGATCCGCCTGGGACACAACATGAAACACGCAGATTCCGAGATTGTCCGAATCGATGTACAACGCGCACTGTCTGAAGATATCGGCAGCGGCGATGTGACTGCCGACCTCCTGCCTCCGGATTTCATGGCGCGCGCGCGCGTGCTGACACGGGAATCCGCGATAGTTTGCGGAATGGCCTGGTTCACGGCGTGCTTTTCAGAAGTGGACCCCAGGGTCAGCGTCGAATGGCTGGTCGAGGAGGGGGCAACGGTCGCTCCTGGCCAGTTGCTCTGTCATGTCAGTGGCCCTGCCCGCGCACTCGTGACCGCAGAACGCTGCGCGCTCAATTTCCTGCAGACGCTGTCCGCTACAGCGACCGCGACCTCACTGTACGTGGACGCAGTTCGCGGCACCCGAACGAGGATCCTGGACACGAGAAAAACCCTGCCTGGACTTCGCTACGCGCAAAAATATGCCGTGCGTACGGGCGGTGGCGAGAATCATCGCCTTGGCCTGCATGACGCGGTGTTGATCAAGGAGAACCATATTGCTGCGACCGGCTCTTTGGCATCGGCGGTTGCGACGGCACGACGCCTTCACCCATCCATCATGGTTGAAGTCGAGGTCGAAAACTTCAGTGAGCTGCGCGAGGCCCTCTCGGCTGGTGCTGATCGCATCATGCTCGACGAGTTCGAACTGGACGAACTGGTCCAGGCCGTGGCAGAAGTCGACGGGCGCGTTCCGCTGGAAGTATCCGGCGGTGTCAGCATCGACAGGGTACGAGCGATTGCTGAGACCGGTGTCGATTTCATTTCGATAGGCGCGCTGACCAAGCACGTGCGTGCTATCGACTTGTCCATGCGGATCGAGCTGAATCCAGCCCTCTGACGCACCGGACGACCTGCCCACATCAGACTTGACGGGCTGCCCACCGACGCATCGTCCAAAGAACTCCACCATGAGCACCGGAAAGCGCGGACTGGCAATATTTTCCTGTTGAGTCTCGCAGGGGGCATTGCGCACCCCTGCGTAATCGGAGAAATCAGATTTTGCCGAGGAACTTGAGGACAGCCACTACGGCAACGCCCAGCACCACAACGGCACCGATCACCCACCACATCTTCGAACCACCGGATTCTCCGGTTGAATCGGCAACCTCTTCCACGGGCACCGAGGCTGCAGCTGGCGCCTGACTACCCGGCGCCAGCAGCAGGAACCTCACCGTATCCAGGCGCAATTCGTCGCCGGGATTGAGCATCCCGGTGTGGACGCGCTTGTCGTTGATCCAGGTTCCATTGGCCGATCCGAGATCCTCGACCATTACGCCTTCCGCGGTTACTTGCAGCCTCGCGTGTTGACGTGAAATTTCTTCTGCCTGAATCGGAATGCCGCAGTCGCTCTGGCGACCAATGGTCATGGTGCCGACCAGGGCAAAGTTGCGTCCGAACGTGGTCCCTGAAACACCTCTCAGCATGAATTTTGGCAAGGCCATGCGCACGCGCGTGCGGCCATCCTGCTCATCGGCCTGCTCTACTTTCGCTGCCGACGCGGCGACGGGCTTGTCAATCGCAACAACTCGACATCCAATTCGCCCGAACAGGAGCAGGTCGCCGGGCTTCAGCGGCCCTTCCTGGGTGATCTGCCGCCCGTTGAGGACGGTCGCCACGCTTTGGTCGCGAATACGCACCACCGCCTTGCCATTGCGTACCTCGACCTCACAGTGATTGACGGCCACTCCCGGAGCGACCAGAACAATCTGGCAGTCGCTGCCGGAGCCAATCAGGGTGATCCCCTCACCAAGATCCACCGAGGCGTGTTCACCATTCGGGAATATCAACTTCATCGCATCTCCCCCCGTGCGCTTGGGCTACGGATTATTTGTCAATTTCGCGAACCAGACGAAAACCAAGGCTATTCAGCGCAACGTCTTCCGAATAGCTGTCACTGTCCATCATGCCATCCTTTTCTGCAGACGAAAGCCAGCCACGCCCGCGAATTCCATGCTCCCTGCATCCATCGGTGAGTACCGCCGACTTGCCGCAGGCAGACACCCATTCGCGGACATTCCCATCAATGTCGAAAACGCCGCCGACGGCCGGGAAGCGGCCCACTGGTGCCGTGGCCGCATAACCATCATCACAATTGGAGCCGGTACGCGAATCGTATGTGCGCTTGTACGACTCATCGGCGAGATTCGCGCTAGTGCAGGATCCTGCGGGCGCCGTGCGCGCCACCTGCTCCCACTCAGCCGGTGTCGGCAGGCGGTAACGCTTGCCAGTTTGTTCACTTACCCAAGCCGCGTACGCCCGGGCCTGGCCGAAACTGACGCAGACGACAGGGTGACTGTCATTCTGGGTGATTCCCGGATCCTGCCACTCGCGCTTGCGCGACGAGCGGAAAATGGATTCGCGATCGCGACAGCTAGGGCCGTCTCCGGCAAACTGGCTTTGTCCGCCGGCACGCCACCAGGCCGCGAAATCTCCCTTCGTCGTTTCCCTGCGCGCGAAGGCAAGGCTACTGCTGATGATGACCAGTTCGGGGCCGCTGCCGCTACCTGTCGGATCGCTGAAGACAAATCCCGGCTTTCCTATCCTGTCCACTGAACGCAGACCATCGCGAGCGGTCTTGTTTGCCGGATCCAGTTCGATGACTTTCTCGAACGCCGAGCGTGCTGCCGTTGCGTCCATGGCCTTGGCCGACTTTTGCGCGTTGGCCAGGAACGTGTCGATTTCCTTCTGCCTGCGTGCCGAGGCTTCTGCAACGGAATCAGCGCCCTCCGGTATGGAGCTGGCAACTTCGATGGCCTTCTCGATGAACCCATTGAATTCGGCGAGATTGCCCGTTGCCCAGGACGCGTCGGCCAACGTCAGATAGGCCTGTGCGGTATCGACAATGCCCTGCTTTGCCACGCTCGACTCGGCGTTGATCTTCAAAGCCAGGCTGAATCGCTCGAATGCGTTGGTGCGCGGCGGGTTAGTCAGTCGTTGTGCAGCCAGGTCAGCCTTGCCGAGTCGGTTGAGCTCAACCACCGGATCCTTGACCGTAGGCAAGGTGGCCAGATCGAGCTCTTCAATCGGAAACTCCGAATCCAGCACACCCGCATCAGCATCGGCATTTTCCGGCTCGCGGGAATCGCTCGATGCACTGGCTACTGCGTTGGCCGAAGATTGCCGGGCCTGTTCCGCCGCCGCGCCACTGCGGACGGATTCCGTGCCGCTTGCGCTGGTCGAAGCGGCAGTTGTCATCCCTTCCTGGGATCGGGATGACATCAGCGCATAGCCAACCGCGCCAATCAGGAGCAGGCCGACTGCTGCCAGTGCCCAGGGTAGCCACGTTCTCGGCGCCTGGGCAGCGCTGCCTTCGGGCCTGTCGCCCTTGTCGCCTGCTGATTCTTCCATGGTTGGCAGCACGCCGATTCGCGTAGGTGCCTCATCGGCACGAAGCGCCGATGCCACTGCTTCTCTCTGCATGACCCGGGTGGGAGCATCCTGCGCGCTGGTGCGTGCTGCGGAAGACCTGGGCTCGATCCGGTTGAGTGCGGCGATGAATTCTTCCGCATTCTGATAGCGCTCGGCAGGATCCTTGGCCAGGGCCTTGTCGATCAAGCCCTGCCAATGAGCCTGTGTCTCCGGCAGGCGCGGAATAGGTTCGAATACGTGCGCATAGGAAACCGCAAAACCATCAGCACCCTCGTACGGTGGCTTGCCGGTCAATCCGAACCACACAAGCACTCCAAGTCCGTACAGGTCCGAACGCTCGTCCACATCACTGCCGCGAGCCTGTTCCGGACTCATGTAGTGGCTTGTTCCAATTGAGATGCCGGCGCTGGTAATGCGAGCTGCCTGGCTGAATGCGCGGGCGATACCGAAATCGGTCAGCAAAGGCGTGTCGTTGATATCGAAGAGTATGTTTCCCGGCGCGACATCGCGGTGCACATAGCCTCGCTGGTGCGCGTAACCGAGTGCATTGGCGATACCTTCGAGAACTCGCACGAGGTCCTTCTCGGAGAGCCCCATGCGTACACGCTGGGCAAAATCTCCACCGGAAAGATACTGCATCGAAAAATAGTTGAGCTGTGCCTGGGTGACACCAACGTCATACACCTGAACGATGTTGGGATGCGCCAGAGACGCAAGCATGCGGGCTTCCTGGAGGAAGCGCTTGGAGAACGTGGGATCGGCCGCCAGCGAGGGTGCCATCACCTTGAGTGCAACCTCGCGATCAAGCGAAGTCTGCAAGGCCAGATAGACGCTGGCCATCCCTCCGACACCCACTTCGCGCCGGATCACATAACCCGGAATGTCCAATGTAGTCACGGCAGCTCCCGTACCCTTCGTCGGCGATTGTAACCAATCACGAACAACAGTCCGCGATTTCGCGGCCGGAATGGATCAGGCTAGCGCACAATCAGGCAATCCGCACGGCGTTCTTCGACTGAATCCGGTATTTCGCGCATCGACTGGCATGCGTTGAAAATGCCTTGCCGGGAGAATGGCCCGCCAGCACACTGCGTGGCATGAATGGAACCCTGATTTTACTATTGCTGACTGGCGCTGTAATCGCGCTGTGGCTGGACGCGCTGAGCGCGCGCGAACTGGCAGGCAGGCGCAGTCGCGAGCTCTGCGAGAAAGCCGATCTGCAATGGCTGGACCAAAGCGTTGTGTTGCAGCGAATCTGGCTGACACGCGTCAACGGCAGGCTCGCATTCGGCCGAAAATACCGCTTCGAAGTGAGTTTCGACGGCAGTGACCGTCATCGCGCCAGCATCAGCATGAGCGGAAAACGCGTCATCAACTACGCACTGCCCCATCGCGAACCTGACTGACTTCGCAGTAGAGATCATCCGCCCGGCTCGGCGAATGGGTGATAAAACCTACTTGACCACGCGCAGTCGTGGGCGCTTCGGCTCTTCCTCGGCCGGAGGTGGCTCGGGCTGCGGCGAGTCATCGGCGGCAAACATCATGCCCTGGCCGTTTTCCTGGGCGTAAATGGCCAGAACTGCCGAGACAGGCACCTCAATCGAGTGGCTGACACCGCCAAATCTGGCCATGAAACTGACCATGTCGAGGCCGATTTCGAGACGCGCCACCGCCCGTGCAGCCACACTCAAGACGACACGTCCATCCTTGACCGCGGCCGGCGGCACCCGCACACCAGGGGCGCCTGCCTCCACCAACAGGTAGGGGGTCAGGCCGTTGTCATTGATCCAGTCGTGAATCGCCCGCAACAGATAAGGCCGATTCGAACTCATTGCTACTTCTGTCACCAGAAAACCTCATGTGCGCAGCGCACGCTCTTCTGGCGTCATGCTGCGGGTAAATACCTGACTGTGAAAAATTCGCTCGCCGTAATCGGTGATTGCCTGGGCGTCGCGAGGCAGATTGACTCCGAGTGACTGGAAGCGCCAGATCAACGGCGCGAATGCGCAATCCGCCAGGCTGATCTCGGGACTCAGGAAGAATTTCGACGCCTTGAACGCGCCGGCATTTTTCGCCAATTCGTCGCGAAGGGCCTTGCGCGCCGCATCCGCTCCCTTTCCATTTTCCTCGATTTCGTCGACCAGAGTCAGCCAGTCGTTTTCGAGCCGGACCATTGCCAGTCGAAGCCGGGCCCGGGACAGCGGATCCACTGGCATCAGTGGCGGATGGGGATAGCGCTCGTCGAGGTACTCGCAGATGACGCTGGTGTCATACAGCACCAGGTCCCGGTCGACCAATGTTGGCACCGAATTGTAAGGGTTGAGTTCAATCAGGTCTTCTGGCGGGTTGTCCAGATCGACCACCACGTGGTCGTAGCTGACTCCCTTGGCCGACAGCACCAGACGAACCCGGTGGCAATGCACGCAATCCCGTGCAGAAAACAGAGTTAGCACTGCCCTCGAACGCTGACTCAAGGCCATGTCGGAACACCTCCCCTGGCGGGTGGGACACCCGCTTGACCGTTGGGACCGGGAAATTCCCGGTCAAACTCGATGCGGGACACTCTACTACGCTGCAGCGAAAGCGCATAGATAGAGGCTCGACGGCACCGGGGAGATCGTCTCAAGATGATGATTTTAAAGAATAAACAAGCGCACCCGCTCACCACAGGCCAAACGGGCACGCCTGTCGAAACGGAGCCGCTGAGGACAACAGATGGCCAAAAAACGTCCGATACCGAACACTCTCGATCCCTGATGGAAAGAGAGACAGCATCGGATCGTGTTGTGGTGCTCGTGGCGAGTGCTGCAATCAGCCTCGGAAGGCAGCCCGGAATCCTGGACTCCGGGCCACTTCTCAATGCACGTCTTTCCAGTATTCCTGCTTGAGGAAATAGGCCAGCAAGGTAAACAGCGCCAGGAACAGCAGCACCCAGATGC
>NZ_JBAWHJ010000231.1:0-15591 GCF_049593775.1 Dokdonella sp.
GCGCAGCAAGGCGCGTTCAATGCGCTCGAACACGTCATCGATCACGCTCGCTTCAGGCAGCAAGGTGATGCGGAAATGGTTGCGATAGTCGACGTTGAAACTGGAACCAGGGACGATCAGCACGTTCTCGGTTTCCAGCAAGTGCAGCGCAAATGCTTCGTCGTCGAACTGTGGCAGCACATCAAGATCGATTCCCGGGAATGCGTATAGCGCCGCTTCGGGAGCGACTACGCGCATGAAGTCGCTGCGCGCAACGGCAGCCAGCACCGACTCGCGCGACGCATGCAGACGGCCGCCCGGATCTGTCAGCGTCCTGATCGTATCGGGACCCTGCATCGCCGGTTCGATGGCCCACTGGCCGGGCACGTTGCCACACAGACGTAGCGCGGCGAGCAGATCGAAGGCATGCAGCATGTCGGTCACGCGCGCCAGGCTGCCGGAAACGCTGAACCAGCCTACCCGGTAACCGCAGGCACGGTGCACCTTGCTGAGCCCGCCAAAGCTGAGGCACGGTACATTGCCGGCCAACGGAGCCAATGGCTCGAAACGGGCTCCGTCGTAGAGAATGCCGTCGTAGATTTCGTCGGCCAGCAACACCAGGCCATGACGTTCGGCGAGTTCGACAACAGCTGCCAGCAACTCGCGCGGATAGTTGGCCCCGGTCGGATTGTTCGGATTGATGAGCACGATGGCGCGCGTGCGCGGGGAGATCAATGCCGCCAGTTCATCGACATCGGGAAGGTGGCCACGTTGCGCCGGGCAGGGGTAGTGAACGGCCTTGCCGCCATTGAGGATCGTGGCCGCCGTCCAGAGCGGATAGTCGGGCGCGGGAATCAGTACCTCGTCGCCCTGTTCGAGCAGCGCGCGCAGACTCAGGTCGATCAGTTCGCTGACACCATTGCCTACAAAGACCCGATCCGCATTGACTGTCACTGACCCGCGCGCGCGCTGTTGGGCCGCAATAGCCTCGCGCGCCAGTGGCAGGCCCTGCTGCTGGCAGTAGGCTTCGCTGCGCGGCAGAGAATGGGTGACTGCCTCGCGGATGTGGGCCGGAGTCTCGAATCCGAAAGCGCCCGGGTTGCCAATATTGAGGCGGACGATATCGCGGCCTTCGGCTTCGAGATCACGCGCCCGGTGACTGAGCGTGCCACGAATTTCGTAGCGGACTTCGGCGAGACGGGAACTGGTTTCGACAGGTCGATTTGGCATGTTCGAGCAGACAGAGGGCGGCAAATCGGCATCTTAGCAACAACTCTTGCTGCGCTGCACACAAGCCGCCATGCAACCAATCGCGCACTTCGAGCATCCAATATCCCCACATGTCCGACCACTGCCGGTCAGTACCTTCGGCAGGCGCACCTCCTTTGCCGCAACTGCACAATCCGCCGCCAGAACATTGACAGCCTGAGTTCTGGTGTTATAGTCATCTACAACACTACCCTGACAACACAGACCATGTCCCGCCAAATCCCCACCATCCTCATTGCCCTCGCCCTGTCCGCCGCCGTCACCGGCTGCACGGGCAGCCCGGCATCCGATTCGGTCGCGGAACAGAAAACCGAGACCAAGGCCGGCCTGCCTGTTGAGACCGCACGCGTCGAGCAAGGCGAGCTGACTGCGCGCTATTCGGCGACGGCCACCTTGCAAGCCGAATTCGAAGCCAAGCTGATCAGCGAAGTGCCTGGCACAGTGCTCCAATTGCTTGTTGAGGAAGGCGACAGCGTCAAGAAGGGTCAGTTGCTGGCCCGCGTCGATGCCGCCCATAGCCGCCTGCAACTGCGCGAAGCCGAGGCAGATCTGCAGCGCCGCAAGAATGATGTTGACCGTGGCGAGAAGCTGCTCGATCGCAAGCTGATCGCAGCCACCCTCCAGGACCAGGCAGAATCGGACTATGCCGTGCGTCGCGCGGACGTTGATCTTGCCCGTGTCGTGGTCAGCAAGGCTGAAATTCGCGCTCCATTCGATGGCGTAGTCACGCGTCGCTGGATCAAGAAGGGCCAGCTGCTCGAAACCGGCGACCCCGTTTTCGACATGGCCAACTTCAACGATCTGCGTGCCGAATTGCGTGTGCCGGAACGTGATGCGGTCGCCCTGGCTGCCGGTCAGCCCGTCAGCTTCACCGTGGACGCCCTGGCCAACCGCCAATTCGATGCTGAGGTGGAGCGCGTGGCACCCGTGGTCGACAGCGACAGCGGTACCGTCAAGGTCACCGTGCGCATCGACAATCGTGACAGGACGCTGCGCCCGGGCCTGTTCACGCGCATGGATATCGCATTCCTGCATGTGGCCAATGCCGTGCTGTTGCCAAAGACGGCGGTGCTGGGTAGCCGCGACACGAATTTTGCGTACGTCATCGAAAACGGAAAGGCTGTACGCACGCCCGTCCGCCTGGGCCACCAGAACGAAGCCAGCATCCAGGTGCTTGAGGGTCTTGTTGCAGGCGCGGAAGTCGTCGTGACTGGCCAGGCAGCCCTCAGTGACGGCGTGCTTGTCGAGGTCCTCGGCAGCGACCCCAACGCGAGCATGGCGCCGTCGCGCTCCGTGGCCATCGCAAGCGGCAACGGCCCCTGAGTCAGATCTGACCCTCCGGCCAGCCGCCGACAGACCCCACCGGGAACGCCTGCACTTCGGTCCAGGCGTTCGATTTCCAGCGACCTCGTGAAAGGTTCGGGATAGAATCCGGGCGATGGCTGACTCCCCCGAAACCCCGCTTTCAAGTATTGGCTGGCGTGGCGATATTCCCGCCGCCCCTGCCGATCATCCGGAATTCCGGATCGCACGCGTCATCGCCCAGCACCGCGCCGGATACGAATTGCATGATGGCGTGAGCGCATTCAATGCGCAGCCCGCGCCACGCTTCCTGAAACCCACCATCGATCCGACCGAACGCCCCGCTGTGGGTGATTTCGTACAAGTCAGCACGCACAAGCCACCGTCCATTGAAAAGGTTCTTCCCCGACGCAGCACACTGGCACGTGCGGCAGCCGGTGAACGTCATCAACGCCAGTTGATCGCCACCAACATCGACACCGTCATGGTTGTCAGCGGCCTCGATGGCGATTTCAATCCGGCGCGCATCGATCGCTACCTGATGCTTGTCGAGGGCAGCGGCGCAAAAGCCGTCGTGGTACTGACCAAGGCCGATACCACTGATGACATGGAGGTGTCGCTGGAGGAAATGCGCAGCCGGGTGCCCGCCGAAATAGAAGTCATCGCAATCAATGCCAGATCGGCGGACAGCGTCGCCGGCTTGCTGAAATTTTTTGGCCCGGGAAGCTCAACCGTCCTGGTCGGCTCATCGGGTGTCGGCAAATCAACGCTGACCAATACCCTGCTCGGTGAATCACGCCAGGCCACCAACAGTGTCCGTGAGACCGACAGCCGCGGTCGACACACGACGACTTATCGCGCCCTGATCCAGCTGCCTACCGGCGGTTGCCTGATCGACACCCCGGGCATGCGTGAAATCAAGCTGACCGGAGAAGAGACTCTCGATGGCAGCCAGTTCGGCGACATCGAAGAGCTCGCCCAGAATTGTCGTTTCGGGGACTGCAGCCACCTGAGCGAGCCCGGCTGCGTCGTGCGTGCTGCACTGGACGATGGCCGGCTCGACAACGCGCGTTGGCACAACTACCTCAAGCTTCGCGGCGAACTTGCGGCCGCCGCGGACAGCCTCGAGTTGCAACTCCGGCGCAAGAGTGAAACCCGCATCCAGACCAAGGCACTGGGTCGCCGCCTGGACGAGAAGTACGGCAGGCACTGAGCAGGACACGCGCCTTGCCCGTGTCGATTCATGAATGTGCATTTCGCTGTTATCGCACAGAACGCGCGAATCGTCTGATGACCATTCCGCAGTGAATTCGAGGCTGGCTGCTACACCCAACCGGCACGATGTCGACGGGCAAGTACAGCGGATTGGCCAGATACGTTGAGCCCGCCGTTCACAGGCAACCGCGCAACAGGCTGCCACGCTTGATCAATTGCATTTCTTCGCACGCGACCGGTGCACGCTTGTGCTTGGGCTGGCGAGGCGCCCTGCAGCGCATGCAGCAGTTACTGAACTGCTGAACGCGTTGCAGGTAGCGGACGACAATGTGCGCACATGCGTGGACGCGCGCAGAACCGGTATCGACCTGCGCAACGATTGCAGATTGTGAATAGCCTGACTGACAACAGCGAAGTTCATGCGGAAGTATTGACATACGAATTCGTTCGTATAATGTTCTGACGAAACGGATATCAGGAGTTGTCATGCGCGCGTTGGGCCTGCTCTGTGTCGTGATTCTTGCCGCTGCTTTCAGCGTTGTTTCTGCCCACGATGGTGGAACGCATTCACCACCCCCCCATGGGGAAGACAGTTATTGGCCGGGACCCGGGATCAGTGGCCCGTGGTACAACCCGCAGCGCAGTGGCGAAGGCTTCGTGCTGGGCTATCTGCCGAACGGCACGTTGCTGGTGAACTGGTTCACGTTTCCGGCTACCGGAGAACCCGGCACCCAGGACTGGATCGTCGGGGAAGGCGGATACGTCGTCGGCAACAAGGTCCGGTTCGACCGCATGTACCGCGCATTCGGCGGAGCCTGGGGCGACGCATTCGATCCCGATGCGATAAGCCGGGTCGAGTGGGGAACTCTGGAACTCGAGTTTGACGATTGCAACTCCGGTACTTTTCGCTATGCAGGGCCCGAGTCGCACGGAAGCGGTGAATACCCGATGACCCGATTGGCTGCGATCGACCAGCTTGACTGCGCAGGCAATCGGGCAATTACAGCGACCGGCGGGCGCGCTCTTGAGGGACTGCGCAACTACAGCGGCGCGTGGTACGAACCATCACGCTCCGGCGAAGGATGGTATCTGCAGGAGCTTTCCGGCGATCGCCTGTTGGTCAACTGGTTCACCTACGACCCGGCTGGAAACCGTGCCTATGTGCTGGGCCTGGGAACCCGCAAGGGTGATGGCTTTGAAATAGCCGACATGTATGTGGCACAAGGGGCGCGATTCGGCGACGCGTTCGACCCGGACGATGTTGTCCGCTCGCCCTGGGGCGAGTTGAACATCACGTTCACCGATTGTCGGCATGCACAATTCGAGTTCAGCTCTACTGTTGCCGGATACGGCAGCGGCAGCTTCCAGCCAGTACGATTGACTACGCTTGCGAGCTCCGAATGCATTGATGGCACGCCGCAGGCGATGACAGGCGGAACCTGGACGCAACATGCCAGCATGCCGGCGTCTGCCCAATCCGAGCTCGATGTCACGACGGCCAACGGGCAACTTTATGCCATGGGTGGATACGGCGATCCGCGCGGATTCAAGCGCTACGATCCCGCCACCAACCAGTGGGCAACATTGAGCCAACTGCCTGCCGGACGAGATCATCTTTCCGCGTTCTCGATTGATGGAGGCGTGTTCTATACCGGAGGTTCTGCCAATGGCGGCGGTGAAACTGGAAGCAGCGGTTATCGCTACGATGTTCTCGATGGCACCTGGGAAGCACGCCCGGAACTTCCCTTCAATTACGGAAGCCGAGCCGCCGTACTCAACGGACGTGTCTTCATCGGCACCAGCTCCGGCGACCTCTGGGAGTACGAGCCGCGTCAACGAACACGCCGACTGATTCGTCGACCGGTTGATTCGAGCCAGCGCGATCACGCCCAGATTCAGGCATTCCTCGGCGAGATCTGGGTGATCGGTGGTCGCAGCCCGGAAACCAATCGTGTCGCCATTTATGATCCCGTTTCCGAAACCTGGCGTGCCGGCCCATTGACCAACAACTTTCGCGGCGGGTTCGGTGCAGCCGTGGTCGGACACCAAATTGTCATCGGTGGTGGCGAAGTCATTACCGGCACACGTCGACTGGAACCGACCGTCGAGGTCTACGCTGCGGGCTCGTCGGGCTGGGCAATAGCCTCCAACCTGCCGGTTCCGGTTCATGGTACCGCCGCGGCGACGCTCAACGATCGTGTCTATTTTGTCAGTGGCTCCACAGCACCGGGCTCGGCCTGCTGCGCCACGGGGCAACTGTTCTCCATCGACTTCAGCCAGTAGCGCCGACCTGGCGGCAGGCCAATCTCGAGAGCGCCGTGGATCCATGATCCGAGAATGCATCGGATAGCTTGAAACCGATTCCGTCGACGGCGCAGAACGGGATACGGACGAACTTCGCACCGGTGCGAATAGCAGTTGCATGCGTACCATGTCCTGCGAGCGTTCGTCACCACGCGGAGTGCTCATGAGCACTCCGCGAACAAGCATCCGACAGCATGAAATCATGCGTCGATCCGATGCGGGCAACCCTTCAGCCTGGCGCCTGCAGATTCCGGACAACCACGTATCGGCACGTGGTGTTGCAACCTCATGAGTTGTTCAAGCTAGACTCGACTTGTCCAACCGGGGGAACTCCACATGAAATACTGGCTGACTGCAGCAATGGCTGTGCTGCTGACGTGCTGCTTTTCAACACTCGGTGCCGAGAAGTCGAAAAGCGCGCTGAATGCCGACACCTTCTCTGGCATGAAGCTCCGCGGTATCGGCCCGGCCCTGATGTCCGGTCGGATAGCGGATATCGCCATTGATCCGGTCGACACCAGCACCTGGTATGTAGCGGTCGGCTCAGGCGGTGTCTGGAAAACCGAAAACGCAGGCACGACCTGGGCTTCCGTATTCGACGGCCAGGGCTCGTACTCGATCGGCAGCGTGACCCTAGACCCGAGCAATCGTCACACGGTCTGGGTTGGCACGGGCGAGAACGTCGGCGGGCGCCATGTCGGCTTTGGCGACGGCGTCTATCGCAGTCAGGATGGCGGCGCGACCTGGAAGAACATGGGCCTCAAGGCCAGTGAGCGCATCTCCAGAATCGTTGTCCATCCGGACGACGGCAAGATCGTCTGGGTAGCCGCCCAGGGTCCACTCTGGTCGAAGGGTGGAGAACGTGGCGTGTACAAGACGGTCGATGGCGGCGAAACCTGGAAGCGGGTACTCGATGCCGGAGAATGGACCGGCGCCACCGACATCGTGATCGACCCGCGCGATCCGGATCTCCTGTACGCGGCAACCTGGCAACGCCAGCGTTCGGTCGCCGCCTTTGTCGGCGGTGGCCCGGAATCGGGACTGCATCGCTCCACCGATGGCGGCATGACCTGGGAGCGCCTGAAGACGGGCTTGCCGGAAGGCCCGATGGGCAAGATCGGCCTGGCCATTTCGCCGCAGGATCCGGATGTGCTCTACGCAGCGATTGAACTTGAACGCCGCAAGGGCGCGTTCTATCGCTCGAGCAATCGCGGCAGTAGCTGGGAAAAGCGCTCGGATACGGTTTCGGGCGGCACCGGCCCGCACTACTACCAGGAGCTGTACGCCAGCCCGCACGCATTCGATCGCATCTACCTCGCCGACGTGCGCATTCAGATCAGCGACGATGGCGGCAAGACGTTCCGGACCATGAGTGAAGCACACAAGCATTCGGACAACCACGCATTGGCCTTCCGCGCCGACAACCCTGAATACCTGCTCGTCGGCAGCGATGGTGGGCTTTATGAGAGCGTTGATCTTGCCAAGACCTGGCGCTACATCGACAACCTTCCGGTGACCCAGTTCTACAAGGTCGCCGTCGACGACGATCTCCCGTTCTACAACATCTACGGTGGCACCCAGGACAACTCCTCCCAGGGCGGACCATCGCGGACCGACAATCGCAACGGCATTCGCAATTCCGACTGGTTCATCACGCTCTTTGCCGATGGCCATCAATCGGCCACCGAACCAGGCAACCCGAATATCGTCTATGCCGAATGGCAGGAAGGCAACCTGGTTCGTTATGACCGCAGTACCGGTGAGATCGTCTATATCCAGCCGCAGCCCGAACCTGGCGACGCACCGGAGCGATTCAATTGGGACGCGCCTATCCTGGTCAGCCCGCATGATCCCAAGCGGGTCTATTTCGCATCGCAACGGGTATGGCGTTCCGACAACCGTGGCGACACCTGGCGACCGATTTCAACCGATCTCAGCCAGGCTCGCGATCGCATGCAGATGCCGCTGATGGGTCGCCAGCAGAGCTGGGATTCGGCCTGGGACATGTTTGCGATGTCCAATTTCGGCAGCATCACCTCGTTGGCCGAGTCACCAAAGGTCGAGGGCCTGCTGTATGCCGGAACCGATGACGGTCTCATCCAGATCAGCGAGAACGGCGGCGAAAGCTGGCGCTCGGTATCGGTCGGAAGCCTGTCAGGTGTACCCAAGGATGCCTTCGTCAATGATATTCGTGCCGATCTGTTCGATGCCGACACGGTCTACGTCGCACTCGACAATCACAAGAACGGCGACTTCAAGCCTTACCTCTACCGCTCGACCGACCGTGGCCGCAGTTGGAGTTCGATGGTCGGCGACCTGCCCGATCGGCATCTTGTATGGCGGCTGGTGCAGGATCACGTCAAACCCGAACTGTTTTTTGCCGCAACCGAGTTCGGCCTCTACTTCACGCCAGATACCGGCCACCACTGGGTACAACTGAAAGGCGACGCACCCACGATCTCGTTCCGCGACGTGACTATCCAGCGTCGGGAAAATGACCTGGTCGGTGCATCGTTTGGCCGCGGCTTCTTCGTCCTCGACGACTACTCCGCATTGCGTCAGATTGATGCCGCTGCGCTGGAAAATGAGGCCACGCTGTTCACGCCGCGACGGGCCTGGTGGTACATCGAACGACGCCCGATGGGAGGAGACGGCAAGGCGGACCAGGGCGACGGCTACTTCGTTGCGCCGAATCCCGACTTCGGCGCGACATTCACCTACTACCTGAAGGATGACATCCAGAGCCGCGCCGACAAGCGCAAGGCCGACGAGAAACCGCTGATCGAGGCCGGCAAGGACACGCCCGTGCCAGGCTGGACCGCACTTGAAGCCGAGCGACGTGAACAGGAACCGGCACTGATGCTGGTGATTCGCGACACCGAAGGCGATGTCGTGCGTCGCGTTCCTGCACCTGCCAAGAAGGGCATCCAGCGGGTGAGCTGGGACCTGCGCTACCCGTCGATGGACGCGATTGGCACGCCGCCGGACTACTTCAATCCCGAGCCGGTTGGTTTCCTTGCCATGCCGGGCCAATACAGCGCAACGCTTGAGCAGCGCATCGACGGCGTCGTCACCGCGATAGCCGGGCCGGTCGAGGTCAAGGTCGAGCAGATGCGTACCGGCTCCCTGCCCGCCAAGTCGCTAGCCGAAACCGGTGCGTTCCTGAAGCGACTGGCACGAGTCAACGCGGGCGTATCGGCAGCCAACCTGCACATGCCGGCGCTGAAATCGCGAGTTGACCAGCTCGGCGAGGCCCTGGCCCGTTCGCAGGCAGGCCCGTCGGTCGACAAACAGTTCGAAGCCGCCCGGCAAACACTTTTCGAGATCGAACAGGCTTTCTCCAACAATGCATCGAAAGCGGAGGTTGGTGAACCCGATACTCACGTTCTTGCCCAGCGCTACTGGCACGCCATGCTGGGTGTCGCCTTCTCCAGCTACGGCCCAACGCCCAGTCATGAGCGCAGCCTCGAGCTTGCAGAGGCCGAGCTCGCGTCGCTGAGTGGTCAGGTCAAGCAACTCGAGGAACTGACCCTGCCGGCGATAGAACAGAGCTTGCAAGCGGCAGGCGCGCCGTGGTCGCCCGGGCAACCCCTGCCGGGAGGCTAGGGATCGACGGGTTGGTCGAATCTCCGTGGCGAGCTTGTCGAGTCGCCGCGGATCACGGTTCGTTATCCAACCGGCTGGCGGCGAACGAAGATCCCGCAGGATCCATGATTTTT
Source organism: Dokdonella sp. (assembly GCF_049593775.1). Classification (GTDB taxonomy): domain Bacteria; phylum Pseudomonadota; class Gammaproteobacteria; order Xanthomonadales; family Rhodanobacteraceae; genus Dokdonella. The sequence goes on from NZ_JBAWHJ010000231.1 coordinate 9,789, forward strand.
CTGCGCGTCACGTCCTCGACCTCGAACATGCACGAAACCCGCAGCCCGGCTAAACTGCGGGGTCTGATGACCGTCACTGTATGGTCGGCTACATTCCCCTAAAGAACGCTCGCCCGCGAGGAACCCGCATGAACCAGCTCCAGGACATTCTCGATCAGGATCTCGACCCGGTCGAAACTCAGGAATGGACCGAATCGCTGCAGGCGATCATCCAGACCGACGGCCCCGAGCGTGCGCACTTCCTGCTCGAGCGCATGGTCGAGGAAACCCGGCGCGCCGGCGGCCACCTGCCGTTCCAGCCGACCACCGAATACATCAATACGATTCCGCCGCACATGGAAGCCAAAAGCCCGGGGGATCCGGCGATGGAATGGCGGATCCGCTCACTGGTGCGCTGGAATGCCATGGCCATGGTCATCCGCGCCAACCGCAAGCCTGGCGATCTGGGTGGTCATATCGCGAGCTTCGCTTCCAGCGCGACGCTTTACGACGTCGGCTTCAACCATTTCTGGCGAGCACCGAGCGAGGAGCATCCTGGCGACCTGATTTTCCATCAGGGTCATTCCAGCCCGGGCGTCTACGCACGTTCCTTCCTCGAAGGTCGTGTCAGCACGGAACAGCTCGATCATTTCCGCATGGAAGTCCAGGGCAAGGGCAACGGGCTGTCGTCCTATCCCCATCCATGGCTGATGCCTGACTACTGGCAGGTACCGACCGTGTCGATGGGCCTGGGCCCGTTGCAGGCGATTTACCAGGCCCAGTTCATGAAGTACCTCGAGCATCGCGGCCTGATCGAACCCAGCGACCGCAAGATCTGGTGCTTTATCGGTGACGGCGAGTCGGACGAACCCGAATCGCTGGGCGCCATTTCGCTGGCCGGACGCGAAGGACTCGACAATCTCATCTTCGTGGTCAACTGCAACCTGCAGCGCCTCGATGGCCCGGTCCGCGGCAACGGCAAGATCATCCAGGAACTCGAAGGCGTGTTCCGTGGCGCCGGCTGGAACGCGATCAAGCTGTGCTGGGGCAGCTATTGGGACCCGCTTCTCGCGCGCGACACCAAGGGCATGCTGCGCAAGCTCATGATGGAAACGGTCGACGGCGAGTACCAGAACTGCAAGGCCTTCGGCGGTGCCTACACGCGCGAGCATTTCTTCGGCAAGTATCCGGAGACCGCCCAGCTCGTTGCCAGCCTTTCCGACGATGACATCTGGCGCCTGAATCGCGGCGGCCATGATCCGCACAAGGTATACGCTGCCTATCACCAGGCCGTGAACACCAAGGGCATGCCGACCGTGATCCTGGCCAAGACGGTCAAGGGCTACGGCATGGGCAGTGCCGGCGAATCGCAGAACATCACCCATCAGCAGAAGAAGATGGACGATGCCGCGGTGCGCGCATTCCGAGATCGCTTCAATATTCCGATCTCCGACGAGGATCTACCGTCGGTGCCCTACTACCATCCGGGCAAGGACTCGCCGGAAGTGAAGTACATGCTTGAGCGCCGCGAAGCTCTGGGTGGCTTCCTGCCGCAGAGGCGGATGAAATCGGAAACCCTGGCCACGCCGGAACTCGGTGCACTGGAAGCGCTGACCAAGGGCTCCGGCGAACGCGAGATTTCGACCACCATGGCCTTTGTGCGCGGCATGAACCTTCTCTTGCGCGACAAGATCATCGGCCCGCGCATCGTGCCGATCGTCGCCGATGAGGCGCGCACGTTCGGCATGGAAGGCATGTTCCGCCAGATCGGCATCTATGCGCCATTCGGCCAGAAGTACAAGCCGATGGACGCCGACCAGCTCATGTTCTACCGCGAAGACCAGTCAGGCCAGGTGCTGCAGCAAGGCATCAGCGAGCCGGGTGCGTTCTCTTCATGGATGGCCGCGGCGACCAGCTATTCGGTCAGCAACGTTCCGATGCTGCCGTTCTACATCTATTACTCGATGTTCGGCTTCCAGCGCATCGGCGACCTCGCCTGGGCAGCCGGTGACATGCGCGCGCGCGGCTTCCTGCTCGGCGGTACTGCAGGGCGCACCACGCTCAATGGCGAGGGCTTGCAGCATGAGGATGGCCATTCGCACCTGCTCGCTGGCGCGATACCGAACTGCCGCGGATACGATCCGACGTTCTCGTTCGAAGTCGCGGTGATCCTGCAGGATGGCGTGCGCCGCATGCTCACCGAACAGGAAGACACCTATTACTACATCACCCTGATGAACGAGAACTACGCGCACCCGGAGATGCCCAAGGGCGCCGAGGCGGGAATCATCAAGGGCATGTACTTGTTGCAGGATTCGGCATCCGGGAATGGGGATTCTTCAAAAGCAAAAGCAAAAACAAAGGCAAAGAACATTCCGCAGGTTCAGTTGATGGGCAGTGGCACGATCCTGCGCGAAGTCATCGCGGCGGCGGATTTGCTTGAAGAAGAATTTGGCGTCTCCAGCACGATCTGGTCATGCCCGAGTTTCAACGAACTGCGCCGGGATGGATTCGATGTCGAGCGCTGGAACCGCCTGCATCCGATGGACAAGAAGCCACGCAAGTCCTGGGTGGCCGAATGCCTCGAGGACCATGCCGGTCCGGTGGTGGCAGCGACCGACTATGTGCGTGCCTACTCGGACCAGATCCGCGCCTTCATTCCGAATGACCGCGCGTTCATCGCCCTCGGTACCGACGGCTACGGACGCAGCGATTCACGCGAAGCCCTGCGCGGATTCTTCGAGGTGGATCGCTACTGGATCGCGCATGCAGCCATTGCCGCACTGGCGGCAGAAGGCAAGATGAATCCGGAAGATGTCGCGAGGGCGATCAAGCAATGGAAGCTTGATCCAGACAAGCCCAATCCTGCGACAGTCTGACAACAGGCACACGGGACGGGCGGGATACTCCGCCAGCCGTCCCGTGTGCCGGCAGACTACGCACAGATGATGCATCCCCTATTTCGCGATGTCGCGCGGCACTTCCTGCCGAACCATACGCACTACTACTACAGTCGCATCAAGCTGACGACCGATCCACTTTATGTTGGTGTCGGCGAGGTGCTGGGCGGTCGTAGCGAGCGGCTGCTCGATGTGGGTTGCGGCATAGGCCTGCTTGCCCATACGTTGCGCGCGCAGGGATTCAAGGCCGACTATGCAGGCGTGGACATTGATGCACGCAAGATCGAGTCGGCGCGAGCATCCTCCAGGCGCGCGGGCCTGACCGGCCTGAGCTTCGATATCGTCGACCTGGCGAAAGATTTCCCAAATCACCGCGGCAACGTGGCCTTGCTCGATATCATCCAGTTCCTGCCACCCGAAGCGCAGGACGCGGTGCTGGAACGCGCAATTGCGAGCCTGAGCCCCGGTGGAATCCTGGTCATTCGAACGGGTTTGCAGCGCACGGGCCTGCGCACACGGTTTACGCAGAACGTTGATCGCCTGGCCAGGCTGACACGCTGGATGAACGTGGGTCCGAACCGCTATCCCCGTCGGGAGGACCTCGAATCCCGCTTCGCCAAGCATCGGATGCAGCCCAGCTTTACACCTCTGCGCGCACGCCTGCCGTTCGAGAACTGGCTGATATGTGCGGAAAGACCCGCAGCCGACAGGGCCGCCTGAGCGGACTCAGCGATTGAGCTGCCAGATCGCAATATTGAGTGTCGTGGCAAACAGGATCCAGCCCAAGTACGGCAGCATCATCCAGCCAGCCATTCGGTCGTGCCTGAAAAACCTGATGATGGTTGCCACGACCAGTACATCGAGGACGACGATGTTGAGCAAAGCCAGGTCGATGCGGTGCAAGCCGAAGAACAGCGGCGACCAGATGGCGTTGACCACCAACTGTACCGCCCAAAGTCCGATTGCGAGCCCCAGCCCGGCTACCCGGTAGACACGCCAGGCCGCGACGGCCATCAGAATGTAGAGCAAGGTCCATGCTGGCCCGAAGATCCAGTTCGGTGGATTGAAGGCTGGCTTTTCAAGGGCAGCGAACCATGCATCCGGTGCCGACATGGCACCCGCCAGTGCGGCAGCCAGAACCAGCAGCAGAAACACGATCAGGCTCTTCCATCCACGCATGTTTTCACTCTCCGGGCTCGGCTTGTCGGAACCACCCTACACGAACCGGTCCAACCGCCGATTAACGGCGAAATTCCCGGGTCGGGTCCGGTGGCCGCTCAGCGCCGGCTCGGTCACCCGGATCGCATCGTTGGCAGAAGCTGGCCCGAGCTGGTCAACGGGAAGAAACTCGCAACCGACACCTTGAGCGGGTAAACGAACACGGGCACCAGAAACACCGGGACAATTCGCCTCAGCACCGACGCCGTGTCGTCGAGTCCAGCACGTTGCGCATGTCCTGCGTGGCCGTACCAGAACAAGGCGATCATTTCGATGCTCACCAAGAATGCCGGGTGCTTTCATCACAAGCAGCCGCCCGTCGCACGTTCCGGGAATCGTGCTAGTCGAATTCGGCGGAATGTCTCGGCGAATGCGAGGGCAGCATCGACAGACGCTTGAATGCGCGCGACTTCCGAGCCACGCTGACCGAAGCCATCACTGATGCGTAGCGAATGCGGTTTCTTCATGGCTGCTGCTCCACCCAGGATGACCGACCTGAAGGCTCAATTTGCCCATCCCGCACGCTCAGCCATTCAGCACCCAATGCCACAACGGAAGCGTGATCATGGACGCGACCAGGCCGTAGCCAACCAGGGCCGAAGCCAGTTCCGGCGCCAGCCCTGCAGACGACAACAACGCACCGGAGGTCATCATCGGGGGCATTGCAGTCAGGTATATGGCGACCAGGCTGATTTCCGCCGGCAGCTGGAACCAGGCGCAAAGTCCCCATGCAACCAGCGGCATCAACACCAGCTTCGCGACCAGGCCAATCACCAGCGGGAGTCGATGATGCCCGGGCAGATGCAAGCGCAACTGCATGCCAAGCGCGAGTACGACGATCGGCAGCAGGGCATCGGCAAGCCACTGCAGGCCCTGCTTGATGGCTGGCGCTGGATCGGCGGGCATGATCGTCAACGCAACGACGAGTGCGATGAAAGGCGGGAAAATCACGATGCGGCGCACGATGCGGATCGCGTTGGGTCGTTCACCGCCACCGAACCAGGCCACCACGAACAACCCCCAGGTGGTCAGGATCAGGAACGAGCCCAACTGGTCATAGACCACGGCGTAACGCATGGCACTGGCACCGACCAGCACCGGAATCAGCGCATAGCCGATGAACGAGGTGTTGCCCAGCGGAACCTGCAACAACAGGTTTGCGGTACTGCCGCGATCAAATCGGAGCAGCCTTGCCGCGGGCCACACGACGACGAGCGTGACCAGCAGGATGGCCCAAGGAATGAACACGAGGCCAATCAGATCCGATCCGAAGCGGAGGCCCGGCGCATGCAGCAAGATGGCCGCAGGCAGACAGACGTTGATCACGATCAGATTCAGGATTCGCGCCGTACTTTCCGGCACCAGCCTGCGCCAATCGAGGAAGCGTCCGACCGCCAGCAGGATGACGATAGACGCGAATATCGCTATGACCGACATTTTCGGTCACCCATGGAAAACCGCTTCAGCATCGGGATAGGCCCGGCCTGCATGGAGTGATCAGGGCGCGTCGATGGCAAGCCACGTCTCCTCATGAGAACCGGACAACAGCCTGGATATCCGGATGCGCATGCCTCCAACCCATGGCCTGCCCGTTCCCCGTTTGCCGAGGCAATTCGAATCCAAAATCGCGCGTCAGTCGAATAGGGATGACCGCTTGGCCCGGATGGCATCGACAGGCGGCCCACTGCTGCATCCCAGCCATCCGC
>NZ_JBAWHJ010000232.1:0-2315 GCF_049593775.1 Dokdonella sp.
GAACGGTATTTTCGAGTGCACCGCGGTCAATCGTGGTGTTGGCTCCAATTTCGCAATCGTCGCCCACCTGCACCCCGCCCAGTTGAGGCACCTTGATCCAGTGATCGGAATCAAAGGCAATGCCGAAGCCATCGGCGCCGAGCACCGCCCCGGAGTGAATCAGCACCCTGCGACCCAGGCGCACACGCGTGACCAGGGTGACCCTCGGGCCAAGTCGCGAATGTGCGCCCACTACGCAGTCGGGCCCCACATGGCAATGGGCACCAAGATCCACGCCGTCCTCGATGATCGCTCCGTCCTCGATTACGCAATGTGGTCCGATGGATGCCGAGGCGGCGATTCGGGCGGAATCGGAGACGACCGCGCTAGGGTGGATGCCGGGTTTTGCTGTCGACACCCGTTCGAAAAGCGCGGCGACCCTGGCAAAGGCTACGTACGGATCCGCGGCAATCAGCAAGGTCGCTGCTGCCAGGCCCGCTGCGATGGCCTCTCCCTTGCGCACGATGATGGCACCGGCGTTCGACGTGGCCATTTGCGAGCGGTAGCGGGCATTGGCGAGGAAACTGATCTGATCAGCCTGTGCCGAGGCCAGGGTGCCGACGCCGCGGATCACCAGGGCCTGGTTGCCTTCGAGTTCGAGCTCGAAGCGGCTGGCGATGTCGGCTGCGGTGAATTCAGCCCTGGTGGTGGTCATGGGCTGCTCGCCTTGCCTGTGTGTTTGCGTTTCAGGCGTTCAAGCACCTGGTCAGTGACATCGATCCGCTGGCTTGCATAGATGACCGGGCTCGGCACGATCAGGTCGATGCCTTGTTCGCGTGCGAATTCGACGACGGCATTGTTGATTTCGCGCCAGCTGCGGTCGAGCTCCTGGTCGCTGCGTGTCTTGAGTTCGCTGCGCAAGTTGTCGCGGTTGCGCCTGATGGAGCGGTCGAATGCGTCGATCTCGCGCCTCAGGGCTTCGGCTTCGGTTCGGTTCATGCTCGCGTTGTCGCGCTCGTAGCGGGAGCGCATTTCCACCAGGCGCATCTCATCGGCACTCAGGGCGGTGTCGCGCGGCGCGAATTCGCGTTCGAGTTTCTGGCGGCCGGCGACCACTTGCGGAGCATTGTCCAGCAAGCGTTTCATGTCGACATAGCCAATGCGCATGGCGGTTGTCTGCGCCGCCAGCGGCGGCGCCAGGCTCAGGGCAAGTGTCACCAGCAGCACGCGCGAGAACCTGCGCGCGGAGGAAGCTGACCAGCCGCGCAGCCCGGACGGCGAGTTGCTACCGCGCCGTGCCGACTGTGTCGATTGGTTCAGCGGTTCGCCAGTCAAACCCGTTCTCCCGATTCACGATATGACCGATGACTGCCAGTTCCAACCTCCTGTGGCGACCTAGTACTGGCCGAAGTTGAACTGGATGGTTTCGGTCTCGTCGCCCGGTTTCTTGTTCAGCGGTGTCGAGATACTGATCGTGATCGGACCAATCGGAGCGCGCCACTGGAACGACAAGCCGGTCGATGCGCGCAGTTCGTTCACATCGAAAGCGTCGAAATCCTGGAAGACATTGCCTACATCGACGAACCAGGAGAGGCGAGTGGTGTTGTCACTTTCCTTGACGAAGGGCGTCGGGAAAATGATCTCGGCCGTGGCGACCGTTTTCAGGGCGCCACCGGTGGGTTGCAGATATCCTGCGCCGAAATCCTTCGGGCCCAATGTGTTGTCGCGGAATCCGCGAACGCCCGCACTGCCGCCCGCAAAGAAATTCTCGAAGAAGGGCAGGCCGCGCGCACCATATTCGGTGATCACTGCCGGATCCTGGCTGTTGTCGACCGAAGTGCGATAGACGCCACTGTAGCTGCCGCCGTAGCCAACCGAAGCACTACCAAAGAATGTCAGCTTTTGCGTGATTGGGATGTATTGCGAGTAGAGGTACCTGAACTTGAAGTACTCCACGGTGGATCCCGGCAGCGAGAATTCGGCAGAAACCGTCTGCAGCGAGCCACGGGTCGGGTTGTAGTACTTGTTGCGCGTGTCGTGCGCCCAGGAAAATTCCATGCCCCACGTATGGAACGTGCGGTGATCGAGTGCAGTCAGGTAGTCGACGAATGCCTGTGGTGTTGACGCGAACGTCGTGATTTCCGTCTGGCTGACGCCGATACGGGCAAGCAGGGAATCGCTCTCGGTCAACGGCAGGCCGATATTGGTACTGAAGTTGTCCGAGTTGGTCAGGTAATTGGCGATGTTGGCCTGCCCGGAGTCCAGCTCGCGATGGCTGATGTCATAGCCGAGTCCGATACCGTCGTCGGTCAGGTAGGGCTCGAAATAGGACAGCA
>NZ_JBAWHJ010000233.1:0-4966 GCF_049593775.1 Dokdonella sp.
GTGCGACTTGAGTTGATCAACGCGCCGGCGCATGCCTTCGTTGATGGCGAGATCATTCGCGGGATCAGTGAGCTCCTGTTTGCAGTCGTTCGTGACATCGTCTTTGTCTCGACACAGGTCGAGGCAGGCAGCTTTGATCTTGAATCGTCCGAAGGGATCACTCACGCCGTTTTCGACATTCTTCGCAATGCTCGCGTGCTGCGCGCAGACATGGATCCGAATCTTGTCGTCTGCTGGGGTGGTCACTCCATTTCCCGTATCGAATACGATTACACCAAACTGGTCGGCTACCAGCTCGGCTTGCGCGGGATGGATATCTGCACCGGTTGTGGTCCGGGCGCGATGAAGGGTCCGATGAAGGGCGCCACGATTGCGCATGCCAAGCAGCGTCGGCGCAGAAACCGCTACATCGGCATTACCGAGCCCGGCATCATTGCCGCCGAATCGCCGAATCCGATCGTCAACAACCTCATCATCATGCCGGATATTGAAAAACGGCTGGAGGCGTTCGTGCGCACTGCCCACGCGATCATCGTGTTTCCCGGCGGCGTGGGAACGGCCGAGGAGATCCTCTATCTGCTTGGCATTCTGCTGCACCCGGCCAATGCCGGAATTCCGTTTCCGTTGATATTCACGGGGCCGCGCGAATCGGCAGCATATTTCGAGCAGATTGACCGGTTCCTGCGCCTCGCTCTCGGCGATGAGGTATCGAGCAACTACAAGATCATCATCGACGATCCGGAGCAGGTCGCACGCGAAGTCGAGAAAGGCGTTGAACAAGTCCATGAGCATCGGCTCGAGAACAAGGACGCATTCTTCTTCAACTGGGCGCTGAACATCGATGAGGATCTGCAGCATCCATTCTGCCCATCGCATGAAGCCATGGCTGGCTTGAACCTCAATCGTGACCAGGCGCAGCACATATTCGCTGCGGACCTGCGTCGTGCTTTCTCCGGAATCGTCGCCGGCAACGTCAAGATCGAGGGCATGCGTGCCATCGAGGAGCATGGCCCCTTCCTGATCCGGGGTGACAACCAGATCATGCTGGCGCTTGATGAATTGCTGGCCAGCTTCGTGGCACAGCAGCGCATGAAGCTTCCGGGAGGGGCGACGTATGAGCCTTGCTACCGGATTATTGCGTCAGGCTGATTTGCCCCTGCAGCACAAGTCCGGGCACAGAGATCGACCAGCAGCCTGCGCACATGTCCATGTGAGAAGTCGACGCCTGATTGTGAGTGGGCTGCGAATGGATGCGTGCATCTGCCGCAGGTGTCTGGCCCGGGAGTGAGCCCGAACAGTACTCGCCATCCCCTGGTCCGGGGATGGACCTTCGTCACGAGTTCAAACCTGGTCAGCCATGTGCTCCGATGTGCTCCATCTCCGCAGCCTGTCTGGCCACGAAGCGTCGGATGCGTACAGGGATGGTGGGGGGAGGTATGGCCTGGATCGATCCCTGAATCGACATGACGTGCGGCCGATCAAGCCTTTCGCACCAGCCAGGCGCGCTATTGAAGTCGATTCTGAGCACAAAAAAAGAGCTGCGATTGCTCGCAGCTCTTTATTCAATGATGGCGCCCGAAGTTGGACTCGAACCAACGACCCCCTGATTAACAGTCAAGTGCTCTAACCAGCTGAGCTATTCGGGCGAAGCCGTGCATTTTCGCGGGATCGTCGTGGATCGTCAAGCCCTTGTGACTCAACTCCCGATTGCCGCGCAGGCGGCACTGGCCTGGCTGGGGGAAGGGACGCCTGTGCGCAGGCGTCCGGAGTTGTTGAGGACAAGGCTGCGCGCGGCGCTGACGCCGCGTCCGTCGCAGACTGTCAAGGTCATGTTGCTGCCATCCGAAGTGCCATCCGGCTGGTAGCGGATGCGATGGCGCCCGACACTTCCAAGTATCGCGATACCGGAGGATTGGGCCTGGTTGAGCGCGATGATTTCCTCGCCGGGTTCGTGTTCGCCATTGCGGTTGCCGTCGAAGAAGACGAGCCAGCCGTGATGCCAGCGAGTGCTGCGATCACAGGCATCCTGGTCCCCGGAAGGGCACACCACGACCTGCTGGCGGCGCATCGCAGCGCTGATGCGGGCCTGATTGATGGCGACGGACAGAGCGCTTCGAGCAGACCGCGAAGCGCCGGCCTGTTTGAGATTGCCCAGTGCCGGAGTGGCGATTGTGGCCAGGACAGCGATGATCGAAATGACAATGAGCAGTTCGATCAAGGTCACGCCTGCTGCACGATTGCGTTGCATTTCCATGGCGACTCCATTCCGGATTGAGTGCTGGAATGCTAGTCAGGAGCCAGATCGGTGACGATGGGCCATGGCTGCGTATTCATGTAGGAAAATGCCGATATCCGGCGTAGGGAGATCGAGCGTGACAGAATGGTGAGCGCTTGAAATCCAGTGCAAAAGCACGACATTTGACCGGTCGCCAGTGCGATTGTCCTTCCTCATTCCATTCCCTGGTCCCCGCTCAATGACCGATCGCTTCCAGCTCGAATCACCCTATCGCCCGGCCGGTGACCAGCCGCAGGCCATCGAACGTCTGGTGTCCGGCTTCGAGTCCGGGCTGGCCCGCCAGACCCTGCTTGGCGTGACCGGATCGGGAAAGACCTACACGATCGCCAACGTGATCCAGCAGGTGCAGCGCCCCACCCTGATCATGGCGCCGAACAAGACGCTGGCCGCTCAGTTGTACGGGGAGTTCAAGGAGTTCTTTCCGCACAACGCGGTCGAGTACTTCGTCAGCTACTACGACTACTACCAGCCAGAGGCCTACGTCGCTGCATCCGATACCTATATCGAGAAGGATGCGTCGATCAACGATCACATCGAGCAGATGCGTCTTTCGGCAACCAAGACCCTGTTATCGCGTCCTGATGCCCTGATCGTGGCCACGGTGTCGGCCATATACGGTCTGGGCAAGCCCGAGGACTATCTGCAAATGCGGCTGATCCTCGCGCGTGGCGAACATACCGATCAGCGCAAGCTGATCCGACACCTGACCGAGCTGCAATACACGCGCAACGACATGGAGCTGCGTCGTGGCAGCTATCGGGTGCGTGGCGAACTGATCGACGTGTTTCCTGCAGAGTCGGAAACCGAGGCCCTGCGCATCGAATTGTTCGATGGCGACATCGAGAACCTCTCCATTTTCGATCCGCTGACTGGAGAGGTATTGCGCAAGGTGCCGCGCTACACCGTGTATCCGAAAACCCACTACGCGACCACGCGAGCCGCTACATTGAACGCAGTCGAGACGATCAAGGTGGAGCTCAAGGAGCGCCTCGAGCAGTTGTATGCGGCAAACAAGCTGCTTGAAGCCCAGCGTCTGCAACAGCGCACCCAGTTCGACCTCGAGATGATGGCCGAGATTGGCTACTGCCAGGGCATCGAGAACTACTCGCGGCACCTGACCGGCGCCGCTCCCGGCGAGCCGCCGCCGACCCTGTTCGATTACCTGCCGCCGGACGCACTGCTGGTCGTGGACGAGTCGCATGTGACGATTCCGCAGCTGGGCGGCATGTACAAGGGCGATCGTTCGCGCAAGCAGAACCTGGTCGAATATGGCTTTCGCCTGCCTTCGGCCCTGGACAATCGGCCACTGAAATTCGAGGAGTGGGAAGCGCGCGCGCCACGCAGCATTTTTGTTTCCGCGACACCCAGCGCCTACGAGATCGAAAAATCGGAAGGCAACGTGGTCGAACTGGTGGTGCGGCCCACAGGACTGATCGACCCTGAGGTCGAGATTCGGCCAGTGCGCACTCAGGTTGATGACCTGCTGTCGGAATGCAATGCACGAATAGCCATGGGTGACCGCGTGCTGGTGACGACCCTGACCAAGCGCATGTCCGAAAACCTGACCGAATATCTGCAGGAACACGGCATTCGGGTGCGCTATCTGCATTCGGATATCGAAACCGTTGAGCGTGTCGAGATCCTGCGCGATCTTCGCCTGGGCAAATTCGATGTGCTGGTCGGCATCAACTTGCTGCGCGAGGGCCTCGACATGCCCGAAGTCTCACTGGTGGCGATCCTGGACGCCGACAAGGAAGGTTTCCTGCGCTCGTCCGGCTCATTGATTCAGACCATTGGACGCGCCGCGCGCAATTTGCGCGGCAAGGCGATCCTGTATGCCGACAGGGTCACCCGCTCGATGAAGGTCGCCATCGATGAAACGGATCGGCGCCGGGCCAGGCAGGTCGAATACAACCTTGAGCACGGAATTACGCCAAAGGGTGTAACCAAGAAGATCACCGACATCATGGAAGGCGCAAGGGCCGAGTCAGGTCGCGGCGGCAAACGTGACCGCTGGGGCAAGGTGTCCGCCGACGAGCGCCGCGCCGCCGAGGAGGCTGCCGAATACAGCAGGCTTTCGCCAGACCAGGTCGCCACCCGGATCAGGAAGCTGGAGGCGCAGATGTACAAGCATGCCCAGGATCTCGAATTCGAGGAGGCAGCCAGGACCCGTGACCAGATTCAGAGGCTCAGGGAGCAGGGGTTGATGGGATGAAAAGCCGGGAGTTTGGGAATAGGGAATGGGGAGTCCCACGGGCTGGAGTAGGGCGACGATCCTCGTAGGCTGAGCGAAAGAGTTGCCCAACTTCCAGATGGCCTAGAGTTCCGCGCTGCGAATGGCTCAACGATGTTGGGGTTCGCTGTGCTCACCACCAACCTACGCCGTTTCCTCGATTTTCGGAGCAAACGGTCCCAACCATTCCCCACTCCCGGTCGGGGCCGGAGCCAGATGCCTTCGGCTGCCAGAAATGCACCATGGACGACTCAAATTCATGCAACTTGTGCGTCCCGACTTGTGCGCCGCCGCAGAGTCGGTTAGTCTGCGCGCCCCCGCATTCAGGGGCGCGTAGCTCAGCGGTAGAGCACTACCTTGACATGGTAGGGGTCACAGGTTCGATCCCTGTCGCGCCCACCAACAATTACGGGCAACGAAGGACCGCCCGGCGAAGC
>NZ_JBAWHJ010000234.1:0-6373 GCF_049593775.1 Dokdonella sp.
GGCTGATGGCTCCAAAAGGGGAAGCCGGCGTTTTCGGCAAGGTATTCGGTCTGGTTGAGGAAACCGGAGCGCAACGAGCCGAAGTCGGCCTCCTGCAGGGCTACAAGATCGAAATCCGACAGTACTCCCGCCAGATCATCCAGATTGGCGCGCTTGCCTGTGGGCAAGACATGCTTCCAGCTTTGCGTGACGTACTCGCGATAGCGCTTGACCTGGCCACCGGCCAGAATATTGCAACTCAGCACACGCAGGCTGCTCGGTGCGGATTGCGCGCTGGGGAAGGGGTTTTCGGTCATCGGCTCGCGTTGGTTTGCGCTGTGATTTCCCGGAAACACAATTGGGTGCCTGGGAAAACGAAGGCCGCCATCAGGCGGCCTTCAATCTGGATCGCTGCAGCAGTCGGCTACTTCTTTGCCTTCGCCGCAGTCATTGCCTCATGTTCCTTCTTGACCAGGTACTCAACCAGGGCAACCGCCTGCGGGTAGCCGCCGGCCGACGCGCCAGTGATGCGGTACTTGCCGTTGACGATCAGGCTGGGTGTTCCGTCGACACCGAGCTTTGGAACCATCTCCTTCGATCGCGCAAGCTTGCTCTCGATCTCGAAGGAATAGGCAATCTGGCTGAACTTCTCGACGTCCACGCCGTGTTCGCCGTAGAACGTGGCGATGTCGCCGAATGAACGGAAGGTGCGGCGATCACGATGGATGGCATCAAACATCGCCTGCTGGGTTTTTTCCTGGACGCCCATGGCCTGAGCCGTGTAGAAGGCGCGCGCAAAAGCTTCCCATTGATCATTGAAGATCGCGGGCATGTAGCCGAATTGCGCGTAAGCGGGCAGTTTCGACTTGATCTCGTCGGCGTACGGCTGGAAATGCGCGCAGTGGATGCAGGCGTAGCTGAAGATCTCCAGCACTTCAATCTTGTCGCCACTGGCTGTCGGCTGCGGCGGATCGATCAGGAAATAGTTCTTGCCGGCTTCGGTCGCCACGGGTGCCGAAGCTGCGGCCTCCGAATGCTCATGGGCGCAGGCATTGAAAGTAAGGGCAAGCAATACGCCAACCAGCATCTTGGGAAGGTGTTTCAGCATCGGGACTTTCTCCTCGGGAATCGGTTACGGCTGTCAGACAACGAATCGGGCAGCGAGTTGCGGCTAGGTCCTGCGGGGCAGGGCGGCCACGGATCAGCTGCCCGCGCTTTCCTTGGCAACCAGGTAGTTGAGCAAGGCTTCTATGTTGTTGTAGCCACCGGCAGTCTGGCCCGAAACGAGATACTTGCCGTTGACGATGAAATTGGGCGTGCTTTCGACTCCGTAGGCCTTGATCAGGGCGTCGTTGCGCTTGAGCCGTGTTTCGATCGCGAACGAGCGCGATGTCGCGGTGAAATCTTCGACCGAGACGCCGTACTGCGAGTAGAACTCGGCAAGCGAAGCGAATGTCGGCGAGCGGATGTCGAGCTTCTTGTCCACATAAATGGCACGGAACATGTCCTCGTGGGACTTGTCGAGGATGCCAAGAGCCTGTGCGGTGTAGAACGCACGGGCATAGGTTTTCCAGGCCTCGAAGCCGAACTGCGCCGGAATCATGACGAACTCACTGGTCGCGGGCAGGCGCTTCTTGATGTCGGCGACCATCGGCGCGACTTCATTGCAATGCGGGCAGGCGTAGGAAAACACCTCGAGGACTTCCACCTTGTCGCCGGTGGTCGTGGCCTGAGGCGGCTCGATCAGGGTGTAGTGCTTGCCTTCCTGCCATTCGGCCGGTGCCTGAGCCGAAGCGTTGGCGGCAAGACCCAGGCCGAGGCCAAGGGTGAAGAGTACTTTCAGCATGGGGAGTGCTCCACAGAATTGGGACGCGCGGGTGCAAAGATGTCGAACAGTGTCGCCTGCGCGCCCTGAACGGTCGTGTAAGTCACTTTTTCGCGGGTGCTGCCACTTCGTGCAGACCCTGTGCGTACGATGCCAGAGCGGCAATATCCTCCTCGCTCAGGCGCTTGGCGATGTCCGGCATGATCAGGGCGTTTTCGTCCGAGCCCCAGACCGTGCCACCGCGCCATTCACCGAATTTGGCGACGACGTAGTCGGTCCATTGACCGGACAATTGCGGATAGGCCGCACCGGCCATCCCGCGACCTGCAGGGCCATGGCAAGCCATGCAAGCCGGCACGCCGAGCTTCGCGTCACCTGCGCGATAGAGTACTTCGGCACGTTTGACGAAGATTTCGTCGGTCTGCCCGGGCGTGGCCTGTTTGCCGGCAAAGAATGCCCCGAGATCGTGCATGTCCTGCTCGCTCAAGGTCATGGCGAACGGTGCCATGATCGGGTTGACTCGCTCGCCATCCTTGAAATGCTTGAGCTGGCGAACGATGTAGGCTTCGTTCTGGCCGGCCAGCTTTGGATAGGTGGGATCGACCGAATTGCCATCCATGCCATGGCAGGCACCGCAGGCAGCAGACTTGGACTGGCCAGCCTCGGCGTCGCCAAGCAGGGTGTTGCCGGGGGTCTCGGCATGGGCCAATCCGGCGCAAATCAACACGCCCAAGGCAAAAACTCGCGGAAAACTCATACACTGACTCCGGATAGACGGGGATTCCACGCGTTGCCGGAAAATGCGAGGGCAACGCGAAGACGAAAAACCCCCGAATTATCCGTGCCAGCCGAAGGCCGGTCAAACGTCCATGAACCAGATCGATCAAGTGACCCTACCCAATGCATATCCTCCACACGGCAAAATTCCTCAAGAGCGCGGCTGGCTTGCGCGACATGCCGCCTGATCATGGCTGTGAAGTGGCTTTCGCCGGGCGCTCCAATGCCGGCAAATCAAGCGCACTGAACGCCCTGGCGACTCACAAGGGCCTGGCCCGGGTCAGCAAGACGCCCGGGCGCACCCAGCTACTCAACGTGTTTGTCCTGGATGACGAGCGTCGGCTGGTCGACTTGCCTGGCTATGGCTATGCCAAGGTTCCAATCGGCGTTCGCGACCAGTGGCGCGGCATGGTGGATGGGTATCTGCGCTCGCGAGAGGCACTCAAGGGCCTCGTCCTGATCATGGATAGCCGCCATCCGCTCAAGGATTTCGACCGCCAAATGCTCGATTTCGCCGCGGCCATCGCCAAACCCTGCCACGTACTGCTGACCAAGGCGGACAAATTGTCGCGCAACGAGGCGACCCGGACCCTCAATGAAGTACGCAAGGAGCTCGGTGCGGATACAGAAGGAGCGGCCCCGGTAACCGTCCAGCTGTTCTCGTCGACCGCCAAGACCGGCCTCGACGAGGCCCGCAAGGTCGTCTCTGACTGGCTGGAACTGCCGTCGGCGGGAGGCAGGCCAGCCGCTCCGCCTACACCGGCCCACGGGCGAAGCTAGGCCCGTCAAATTCATCGCGCACTCCGGAGTCCCCGCCGCCGGGGCTTCAGGGTACGTGTACCAGTTCACTTGCAGGTCGCCGCGATGACCCCATATCGCCGGCTTGGCAGAGAAGGAAACAGCTATGTCCGGACCCAGCGCGGAAACTCGTGAGCCGATCACCCGCCGCGATCAACTGGTCAGCTATATCGCCGCCGGCGAAAAGCCGGAAGGTGACTGGCGCATTGGCACCGAACACGAAAAGTTCGGCTTCCGTCTCGATAACCTCAGGCCACTGACGTGGGAGGGACCACAGGGAATCGGTGCCCTGCTCGAAGGCCTGACCCGGTTTGGCTGGCAGCGTGTGATCGAGAAGGACAAGCTGGTCGCCCTGTCACGGGATGGCGCGTCGGTGACGCTTGAACCTGCCGGTCAGTTCGAGCTTTCTGGAGCTCCCCTGGAAAATATCCACCAGACCTGCAGCGAAGTGCACTCGCACCTCAAGGAAGTGAAGGCGGTTGCCGACGAACTTGGCGTGGGTTTCCTTGGAATGGGATTCCAGCCGAAGTGGCGCCGGGAGGACATGCCGTGGATGCCGAAAGGCCGCTACGCGATCATGCGTCGCTACATGCCGACCCGGGGCGATCTTGGTCTCGACATGATGACGCGCACCTGCACCGTGCAGGTCAATCTCGACTACTCCACCGAAGCCGACATGGTGCGCAAATTTCGCACCTCGCTTGCGCTGCAGCCGATCGCCACTGCGCTGTTCGCCGATTCGCCATTCACCGACGGCAAGCCAAATGGATATCTGAGCTATCGCTCGCATATCTGGACGGACACTGATCCGGATCGGACCGGTATGCTCGATTTCGTATTCGAGGATGGTTTCGGCTATGAGCGCTACGTCGACTACATGCTCGATGTTCCGATGTATTTCAGCTATCGCGATGGCATCTATCATGACCTCGCTGGCCAGTCTTTCCGCAGGTTCATGCGTGGCGAGTTAGAAGACTTGCCCGGCGCGACACCGACGATGACCGACTGGGTCGACCACATGACCACGGCGTTTCCGGAAGTCCGCCTGAAGAAATTCCTCGAAATGCGTGGTGCCGATGGCGGTCCCTGGAATCGCCTGTGTGCCTTGCCCGCATTCTGGGTCGGCCTGCTCTACGACAGCACGGCCCTGGATGCTGCCTGGGACCTGGTCAAGGATTTCAGTCGCGAAGAACGCAACGCATTGCGCGATGGCGTGCCCAAGCATGGCCTCAAGCTGCCGTTTCGCAGCGGCAGCCTGCGCGACATCGCCATCGAAGCCCTGAAGATCTCCGCGCAAGGCTTGCGCCGACGCGCGCGCATCAGCGGCGAGGGTGTCGACGAGAGCCATTTTCTCGATCCGCTGATCGAGATCGTCGAAGCCAACGAAACTCCTGCCGAGCGCAAACTGGCGCTTTACAACGGGCCCTGGAAGCAGAGCGTCGATCCGGTGTTCCGCGAGTTTCTGTATTGAAAGCTGGACTGTGGAGACAGGATGTCGGAACGAACGGAAAAGCTGGCCCGAAGGGCGAGCCGCATGAGGCGGCGAGTCAATGGGGAGTGGGAAAAGCGCGCAAGGTGAAAGTTGCCCGCGCCGGCCTCGAAGTACTGAATTAGGGGCGTCAGCCGCGATGCCAACAACGAAGCGGCAAAGCGAGGACGCTGACAGAAACCCGCGCCGTTAGTCAGCTTGCTGTAGGAGAGGCATTCATGCCCGATGCTTCCTGCCGCATCGGGGCAATCAACCGTCCGACGGCTGGCTCAGAGCCATCATGGCCAACGCCAACCCTGCCAGGAAGTGCAAAACGCAATGCCATCGGGGTAGTGGAATCACTACGCCTTCGCGAGTCAGCCAGTCCCGGCTTGTATCTCAGGCCACACTCACGGCCACAAGGCCAGGATCAATCCGATCACGGTGAATTGCACGGTGTGATAGCCGGCATTGATCAGGAACAGCTTGAGGCTCTTGCCTTCAAACAGGTAATTGATGCCGAAACTGGCACCGACCCAGCATAGCCCGGCAGCGAATCCGGCGCCGAGACCCAGCGCCAAAGGTGGGCGTGGACCGAGAAACAGTGCAAAGACCAAGGCGGCAATCAGGCTCAGCACCAGGCTCAGGCCGAAGATCATCGGCATGTTGGCGGACTTCATTTTCTCGTCGCTGATGCCGGCCTCGCGTTGCCAAGCCTTGCCGAACAGGGCTGGCGAATACCACAGGCCACCAATGACAAAGGCGGAGATGGCGGCGGCTATGACCGCCCAGATATTGAACTCAGGCATCCTGGTGTCTCCTGTCAGTTGGAATGTGCTTCAGCATGCAGGCTCCATGGTCTTCGCGTATTGGAAAAATGTGATCGGGGGCAGCTCTGCCTTGTGCATGACATTCGCAGTACGCATTTCCCGCCCATCACCTGCCATTTCCCCTTGCCTCGCAGCCCCCGCGGTTCGCCCTTCGGCAGCTTTGCCGTTCGTTTCGACATCCTGTCTTCGCGGTCCCATCCTTCATTCACGGCTCCACGACAATACTGCCGGCGTCAGGCCGCGCACAGCGGACGAGATCACCCGGCGACATGCCGCTGAACACGCGGAAATCACGGATCAGGTGCGATTGGTCGCAGTAGCCGCAACGTGCCGCCAGTTCAGCCCACGCTATGCGCTCGCACTTGCCCAGCCATTGCAGTGCAGACTTGAAGCGATGGACGCGGGCCAGCGACTTGCTGCCAAGACCCGCCTCGCGGCGCAGTGTCTGCCCAAGATGCCTGCGACTGACGCCTGCTTGACTGGCCAGTTCGTCGACGCTGACGTTGCCGTGGTTTGTTTCGATTCGATCCAGTGCCCAGCGTGCCAGATCCGATGGTTCGAAGCCTGGTCGCAATCGTTTCAACAACCAGTCCTCGACCATCGTGAAGCGCCGGCTGATCGAGCGGCATTCAAGCAAACGCTCGCGCAGGATCAGCGCGCTGTCGCCAAGCAGGTCCGACAGCGGCAACACCTGGT
>NZ_JBAWHJ010000235.1:0-8396 GCF_049593775.1 Dokdonella sp.
GTTTGACTATGGCCTGTATCAGTGGCTCATGTGCGTGTTGACCGGCGCAACCCTGGTGCTCGAGCGATCCTTCGCGTTTCCGCAAAAGATCCTGCCCCTGCTCGCCAGCGAGAACGTCACCGGGTTCCCGCTGGTGCCGACCATGGCTGCGCTGATTGTGCAGTTGCGCAACTTCAAGCCCGAATGGGCCACGAGCGTGCGCTTCCTGACCAACACGGCGGCCGCCCTGCCGCCTGCGCACATCCTGAAACTGCAGGCCATGTTTCCGCGGGCGCAGATCTTCTCGATGTATGGCATGACCGAGTCAAAGCGCTGCACCTATCTGCCGCCAGAACAACTGCAATCCCGCCCCGACAGCGTCGGCATTGCCATTCCGGGCACCGAAGTCTGGGTCGCGGACGAGAACGGACAGGTGATGCCGCCCGATACCGTCGGTGAGCTGGTCGTTCGCGGAGGTCATGTCATGCAGGGCTACTGGCGCAACGACGACGCGACGGCCAAGGCTTTGCGCGTTGGGCGTTACCCGTGGGAGAAGGTCCTCCACACGGGTGACCTGTTCCGCATGGATGCCCAGGGCTACTGCTATTTCGTCGGGCGCAAGGATGACATCATCAAGTCGCGCGGCGAGAAGATCAGCCCCAGGGAAGTCGAGAACGTGCTCTACGCGATGCCAGGCATCCGTGAAGCGGCGGTGGTCGGCGTAACGGACGAGATTCTTGGCCAGTCAGTGAAAGCGATCGTGGCGCTTGCGGCCGACTCGAATCTGACAGCGCGAGACGTGATCGCTCATTGCATGGCCCATCTCGAAGACTTCATGGTGCCCAGGCAGATCGAGTTTCGAGATGCCTTGCCGAAAACCCCAACCGGCAAGATCCGGCGCAGCGCGCTGCAGGCCGAAGCCGAAGGACGGTCTATTGAAGATAGTGAAACCGGTTCGGCCGATTCTTGAATGGGTAGGAGCAGGCTTCAGCCGCGATGCTCTTGTTGTACCTGACCATAAGCATCGCGGCTGAAGCCTGCTCCTGCAAAGTGGCAAAACCAAACTCAAACCAAAGCTTCGACTGCATCCGGGTGGCTGAGGAATTCTCGCGGACTGGCACTGCGTCCGTAGGCACCTGATTGAAAGACGACAACAAGATCGCCGACTTCGGCACGATCCAGTTCGGCATTGTCGGCAAGCAGATCGAGTGGCGTACACAACGGACCGACTACGCTGGCAGTCTCCTTTTCCGCAGTCAGCCGATTGACGGCGACGGGGTAGTTCCGGCGCATGACCTGGCCGAAATTGCCCGAGGCGGCCAGATGGTGATGCATGCCGCCGTCGACCACGAGATAGACCTGGCCCCGCGAGATCTTGCGGTCGATGACGCGGACGACATAGAGGCCGGCTTCACCGACCAGGTAGCGGCCCAGTTCGATGGCCAGCGAAACACCCGGCATCTCCCGCCTGGAACGCACGCACAATTGTTCAAGGTTGTCGGCGATCGAAGCCAGTTCAAGCGCCGAATCCCGCAACGTATACGGGATGCCGAATCCGCCGCCGAGGTTCAGGATTCGTGGAACAACGGGGCAAACCTCAAGCCAGTCGAGAACGAGTTCGTAGCTGCGCGTCTGCGCTTCGACGATGGCTTGCGCATTCAGGTTCTGCGAGCCCGCGAACAGGTGGAATCCTTCGAAATCGAGTCCCGCGGCGGCGATGTCGGCAAGCAACTCGGGAACGCGTTCGGCATCGACGCCAAATGGGCGCGATCCACCACTCATCTTCATTCCCGATGCACGCAGTTCGAACGGCAGGTTGACCCGGACTGCAACGCGTGCAGCGATACCGCTGCGCTCACTGGCCTGCTTCAACGCATCCAGTTCGCGGAATGACTCGATGTTGACCAGGATGCCGGCTGCGTGCGACTGGCGCAGCTCGGCATCGGATTTTCCGGGCCCTGCGAAGCTGATGCGATCGGCAGGCATGCCGCTGTCCAGCGCAGTGCGCAGTTCCCCCCGTGAAGCGACATCCAGGCCATCGACCAGGTTCGCCATGTGGCAGACAAGGGCGGGCATAGGATTGGCCTTGACGGCATAGTGCAGCTGAATGCCTTCGGGCAGCGCCGCACGCAGCGCGGCCACGCGTGCGCTCAGGCGCTGGCGATCGTACAGATAACAGGGCGTGGAACCGACCGCGTCGACGACACCCGACAGCGGCCGGCCGCCGACACGAAATTCACCATCGGCGGCACGCTCCCAGATGGCATTGCTATTCGTGCTGTAGCTATGAATCTGCGGTTTCAATGGTTTTCCGTTTGCGCACAACGCATCAGTGGAATCGGTACTCTGGGCTATACTACGGTGTCGCAGGAATCAAAGGCGACTCCTGCTTTCTGGCGAAACCGGTTGCCTGCGGTCATCGCCAATGCACCGCTCCACTGGTGCACATCGACGTCGCCAGCAATGGAGCTGCCCCGGAAACGGGCCGATGCCATGAAAATCAAGTCCAGAACCCTTTTTCCTGCAGCGGTGTTCAGCGCGCTGCTAGCCTTGCTCGTGTCGCCCGCACTGGCCGCGATTCCGGCTGACCTGCACCTGACCCCGGTTGCCAGTGGCCTCACCAATCCGGTCGCCCTGCGCAGTCCCGAGGACGGCAGCGGGCGATTGTTCGTACTTGAGCGCGGGGGCAGCATCCGCATTATCAACAGTAGCGGAACGCTGCTCGGCACGCCGTACTACACCCGAAGCGTGGATACTTCGGATGTTGAGCGCGGTTTGCTCGGCATCGCGTTCGATCCGAACTTCGCCAGCAATGGCACGCTCTACATCGTCTACACCGGGAGTGGCAGCAACGGAGAAATCCTGCGTCGCCTGGTAGCCAGCAACCCGGCAGCAAACACGTTTTCGGGCACCGATACCGAAGTCATGCGAATTCCGCTGTTCTACAACCACAACGGCGGTGACATCCACTTCGGTCCGGACAACTACCTCTATTGGGGAACGGGCTCGGGAACCGGCAGCTTCGATCCGGAAGATCTGGCCCAGAACCTCTGGAAGAAGACGTTTGGTAATACGACCTATTACCTGATGGGCAAGATGCTGCGTCTGGATGTGCGCAACACGACCGGATCTGCCGCTGCCAACATGTGCGGCGCAACCCCGGGGCAGCCGGCCAGCTATTCCATCCCGCCCGGCAATCCCTACGCCGGCACGGCCAACACCTGCGCCGAGATCTGGATGTACGGCTTCCGCAATCCGTGGCGCTGGAGTTTCGACCGAGCCAATGGCGACCTCTGGATCGGCGATGTCGGCGAGGGCAACTGGGAAGAAGTCAGTTATAGGCCAGCATCCGGCGGTTCCAATCGCAATTATGGGTACCCGCAGTGCGAAGGCAACCATTTCGGTCGCCCTTCCGGCTCCGGGTCGAACTGTCCTGCAAGTTACGGATCAGTCGCCCCCGTCATCGAATACTCACATGTCGACCTGCGCTGCTCCATCGCGGGCGGGTACCGCTATCGCGGGCCGATCGGGCCGCTGAACGGGCACTACATATTCGGCGATTCTTGCAGCAGCCAGATTTTCATTGGCGCGCAAGCCGGGGGCCCGACATTCACGGTGTTTCCTTCGGGCATTGCACCGGGCTATGGCACCGTGTCGGCCTTCGGTGAAGGCCAGAATGGCGATCTTTACGTGGTCGACCACCAGAATGGCCGGATCTGGCGCTTCGATTCATCCGAATCGGACTTCATTTTCGAGAACGGATTCGACTGAATCCCGAGCTGGCTACGAGTTGCCCGAACGGCTTCTAGCGTTTGTTGCGGCCGGCCAGATTCAGCGCCATGCGCTTGAAGCCCAGTAGCACCGTTGCGCGCACGTTCTGGCGAATACGCGGATCCGCCGATGTGCCGCGAGCCTTTCGCGTCCATGCCCAGGCCGCGCGAAAGCGATTATCGAAGATCGCGCCGCGTGCATTGCGCAAATAACCGGCAGCCAGAGCGCGCGACTTGTCCTGCTCGGAAACCCGGTCGCCCGATTCCGCCACGCAGCGTTCAATGACGCGGGTGTAGTCGTCGTAGGTGCGCGACAGCGAAGAAAGCCCGTCATGCCCACGAATAGCTCGCGCGAGCGCTTCCTCGACGACGCCGATCTGCCATCGACTGGCGATGCGCAGATGGAAATCGAGATCCTCGGCCGTGGCCAGCGTCTCGTCGAAACCGCCGATATCGGCGTAGACCTCGCGCCGGAACATTGCCGAAACCGGCGCCAGGGCAGGGTCCTGCAACACCATGGGCAGCACCCAGCCATCCTCGCGAATGACATCGCGACGGCGAAAGCGGTCAATCGGTCGGCCCTCGATGTCGACCCGTTCGACATCACAAAGGACCATGCCGAAGGCAGGGTGCGCCTCAAGCCAGTCCACTTGTTTCGCGGTTTTCTCTGGCATCCATTCGTCGTCGCTGTCGAGCAGGGCGATATAGCGCCCGCGTGCCATCGCCATGCCGCGATTGCGCGCCGCAGAGACGCCGGCATTGGCCTGGCGCACGCTGATGATGCGATCACCGAACGCGGCCTTGAGGGCCTCGCCCGTGCCATCCGTCGATCCATCGTCGATGACGATGATTTCGTCGACCTCACGCGTTTGCGCAAGCGCCGAGTGGATCGCGCGGATCACGAGCTCGCGTCGGTTGTATGTCGGTATGATGGCCGAAACATCCGGAACTGCGGTCATGCTGTCTGATCTCGTCAAGAAGTGCCTCTATGGTAGCGGCCTGCTCGGTCTCTACCACCGTTTTCGCAATCGGCGCACGCTGACGGTCATCATGTTCCATCGCGTGATCGACCCGCGCGATCCGCGCTGGGCTTCGTGTGATCCCGACTACACGCTGGATACTGCGTTGTTTGATCGCTGTCTGGCTTTCTTTGCGAAGCATTACAACATCGTCGCCACCGCCGATGTTCTGGCGGCCCGTCGCGGCGAGAAGCAGTTGCCGGATCGCGCGCTGCTGATCACTTTCGATGACGGCTGGTCGGACAATCTCGATTTCGCCTTGCCGCGCCTGCGCGCCGCCGGCTTGCCTGCCTTGCTGTTCCTGGTGGCTGATGTAGTCGGAAGGCGCTTGCCGTTCTACCAGGAGCGCCTGGTGGGAGGCTGGAGGCTTGGCAAGGTGAAAGCCGGCGAGTTGCTTGCATCGGCCGGGCAGGCGCGTCCTTCGGCTGGCAACGACATGGCAACCCTGCGCGAGGCCATCGCGGCTATCGAGAAACTGACCGATGCCGAGCGTGAATCCGCGCTGGCGCCATTGGCGGAAGCCATGGATGACGGGCATCGGCACATGCTGCTGGCCGAGGAGCTTGGCGTGCTCGAGAGCGGCGGCTTTGCCATCGGCTTGCACGGCAAGACACATACGCCGATGACGCTGGCTGCCAACCTCGATGCCGAACTGGCCGGCGCTCGCGCCCAGGTCGCGCCGTATCTGGATCCGTCCGAGCCGCCTGCGACCATGTCATTCCCTCACGGTCGCTACACGCCGGAAATAGCCGAACGCGCACATCAATCAGGTTACCAGCTGGTATTCACCAGTGATCCGGTCATCAATCCGATTGCGGATCGGCCCGGCTGGTTGCTCGGACGCGTCGGATTCGAACAACCTGGAATCGTCGGCAAGGGCGGCGGCTTTCGCGCCGACAAACTCGCCTTGTTGCTGTTTCGCAAACAGAGTCGCCTGCTCACAAGCTGAACACGCGGGTCTACTCGTCTTCGTCGGCCGAGGTCAGGTACAGGTCGACATCGTCCACGTTGCGACCATCACTCCATTTGCCGAATACCGGGCGTTTGCCGCGTGCGCTGAAACCCGCTGCTCGCCAGCCCTCGAGGCGATCGGAACGCCCCGCGATTTCAATCGAGAGTGCGGCATGACCCTGCTTGCGCGCTTCGGCCAGCAGCGCGTCGACATGGGTACGCGACACACCAGTGGCGGCTTCTGCGGACCAGAAATCGCGCACATGCAGGGTGTTGTCCTTCACCTGGCAGGCAAACCACGCCTGCAGATCGCCGTTGGCGGGATCGCTCAACAACAGAAATTGTGTCTTTTCGAACGGGCACTGGTCGAAACGCCAGCGTGCAAAAGCGTAGTCGCGTATCGACAAGGCCATGCTGTCGGGTGCGGATCGAGCCCACAGCGAGTCAAAACGTGGATCGGCCGCATCACTCCAGAGCACCAGCAGGCGCGGATCGCTGCGTGCGCGCCAGCCGTCGCGAAGGCGCACGCCGATATCAACCAGCCAGCCGCCCATCGTCGCCAGCGCGCGCGGCATGCGCCGGGCGAGGTAGTCGGCATGGCGCAGGACACGTGCATGGCGCACGATTTCACCCAGCTTCGAGTAGCCCACGCGCTTGAATACCGGCGCGGCCTTGGGGTTTGGAAATCCGTACAACAGGCTGAATCGGGCCGCGCCATGTTCGGCAATGGCAGCCTGCAACATCATCGCGGGGCCAAGCGAGCGATGTTCGGCACCTACGGCCAGGTCAACGAGTACCCCGGCTTCCATCGCGGACCCGCCTACCAGCATCTTGCGCGGACCCGCCGAGGCCACGCCAACATGGGAGCCGTCGGCGACATGGCGCAGCAGGCACAGCGTGGGCTCGCCAAACGGACATTTGGCATAGAACCAGTCGAACTTGGACTGCATGCGCACGTCCTCGCCGAGGTTTCCACGCCATAGTCCCAGCACCTTGCCGCGATCGCGCGCGACATCGCCGATGTCCACCACGTACGGCGCCGGAGCAGGCTCACTCAATGCGGCAGGTCCAGTTCATTGACTTCGCCAACCAGGATCGGTGCGCGGTGCATGTAGCGGGTCGTGCGCCGCTTGCTGCGGATGTCTTCATAGACAGCCTCGGCCTGCGTGTCGCTGATCTCGAGCACGCCAGCCAGTTCGGCTGCAGGCACATCGTGGTTGAGCGACCACAAGGCCAGATCCATGGAGCGATAAGGCAGTGCGAAATAGAACTCGTCCTGGCCCTGTTCGAGGCTGTAGGTGTCGGTGGTCGGAATCGCTGCACAGACGCGTTCGGGCAGGCCGAGAAACCGGGCCATGCCGTACACTTGGGTCTTGTACAGATGCGCGATCGGCTTGACGTCGGCAGCGCCATCGCCATTCTTGACGAAAAAGCCCTGGTCGTACTCAAGCCGGTTCGGTGTGCCGACCACACCGTAGTTGAGGCGATCGGCGTGGAAATACTCGAGGTTCTTGCGAATGCGCTGCTTGAAGTTCGTGGCGGCGACGATCTGCAGGTATTCGCTGAGGCCGAGTGGCCGTTCGACCTGTTCATCGGTCGGCGATACGGCAACCAGTTTGAAGCGGTTGATCTGTCCATCGATGCCGCCCTCGATGACGATCTTGAAGCGCCAGCCTTCGCCATATTCGGGCAGGGCCCTGCGCACGGCTTCATCGCGAGCCTTGTAGCAGCCGATCGCGGCGAGCGCCGGAGCGATGTCCACCGTTTCGACACGAATGCCAAGATGGCTGGCGAGGATATTGGCGCGCGCGGCGCTGTCGTCGGACGAGTCGCGCTCGGGAAGGATCAGGGCGAAGACGCGTTCGGGGCCGAGCGCACGAACCGCAAGCGCCACGCTGGCCGAGCTGTCGATGCCGCCGGAAATGGCGACGACCAGGCCACGCTTGTGCAATTCGCGAGCCGTGACTTCGCGCAGTCGTTTGGCGATTCGATCCGCCTCCTGTTGGTAGTCGATGTCCAGAACGCTCCATTCCAGCTTTGTCACGAGACCTCCCGCGGTTCGGTGGTGGCAATCAGTTCCGCGCGCCGGATCTTGCCTGATGCTGTCTTCGGCAGCGCGTCTACGAATTCGATGAGTTTCGGTATCTTGTATGCAGCGAGTCGATCACGGCAATGTGCCTTGATCTGGTTGATGGTCAACGCGTGCTCCGCGGCGACTACGACAAAGGCCTTGATCACCTGTCCAAGGGTGTCATCGTCGATGCCTGCAACGGCAGTCTCGGCGATTTCGGGCAGCTCGGCGATGACTTCCTCGACATCCTTGGGGTGTACGCGATGGGCACCGGTCTTGATCATGTCACTGCGCCGACCCGAAAGGTACAGGAATCCATCCTCATCAAAATGACCCATGTCGCCCGTCTTGAGCCAGCCCTCGCGCAGCACGCCCGCGCTTGCATCGGGATTGCGCCAGTAGCCAAGCATGATGTTCGGGCCGCGTGCGAACACTTCGCCGATTTCGCCTGAATCCGTAGTGCTTCCATCTTCGCGGCGAACAACGAGTTCGACGCCGGGAATCGGGATGCCGACTGCGCCGGCTTTTTCCTCAAGCTTTTCCGGTGGCAACCAGGCCAGGCGCGCGGTCGCTTCGGTCTGTCCGTACATGATGAAGATGCGTACC
>NZ_JBAWHJ010000236.1:0-4240 GCF_049593775.1 Dokdonella sp.
CTCGTGTCTATGCCATGGACACGTTCGCGTATCAGCGGGATGCCGTCACGGAAGATGTCGTAGATGCCGGCATCCATGTCGAAGATCATGCGGTACTGGTACACCTGCGCGGCAGCGTAGCTCACGCCGCTCAGGAACTCCGTGCCATTGGCATCAGTGACCGACATGGTTCCATCCGCCTGAAACTGCAGGCCCATGAAGTTCTGTGTTGAAGTAGATGGTTCACGCAGCGAAAGGCGGTAGCGATCCCGCGTCGTCATCCTGGCGTCGAAATCCACAACGAAAACGCCCGAGCGAATTTCCAGATCATCGAGAAATTGCCAGCGCAGGATCTGGGATGCCGCACCGTTGGTGCTGGCCAGGTCGAGAATATTCACGCCCGCTGCCGCTTCCATGACGATTGCATCCATGCCGGGATCCTTGGCATGCGGCTCATGTACTTCGGCTCCGCCGAGGCCTATCGGCAGCCCTGCCGTCTTGTCTTCAAAACCGGCTTCAAGCGGAGCCGGGAACGGCAATGGGCCGCTCATTTGCAGGTTGTCCAGATCGAATGGGCTGCCATTGGAACTGGATCCGTATCCGACGAGCACGGCACCAATACCACGATCGGCGATTCCAAACGCCTGGTCGGAAAAAATAGTGCCGCCATCGAGGAGCAAGCTGCTCGTCCTCGCATCCATGTCGAAAATGATTTCGATGTGCAGTGGCACGCTGGCGGCATAGCCATTGGCTGTAACCGAAATCATGCCCGTGGCATCGTTGGCGATAACCGTGCCCGAGGGGACCAGGTTAAGACTGAGAAAGGCCGCGCCAGACAAGGTGCTCTCTCGAACGAGAATACTGAAGCTATCCAGAGCGCTCGCAGTCAGATCCAGGGAAATCCTGACTTCACCCTCATTGATTTCAGCATCGCCAATCGGCTGCCAGCGGATACTGCGAGCAGAAGTGCTGGTCAGGTCGTTGCTGACTCGCAACACGTTCTGCCCCGGGCTGGCTTCGACTACCGAGGCATCGAGGTCGCCAAGGTATATCGGCTCGCTGAATGTGGCACCGCGTATGCCTGAAGGCTCCCCAACCACCTTGTTGTCGAAGTTCGCGAAGAGCACCGGGCGATCGGGAGCCGCCAATCCCGCACGACTCTCGGCAGAAACTGCAAACACCAGGATCCATAGAATGGAGACAGGCAACAGGCGCATCGGTTTTCTCCGCAGCGAATGAATGGCCGGAGGCAACCCGATACATATCGTGGCTGACTCTCGAAGCCATCGTGCACGCCTGCCAGACCCGAGGCTTATGAACACCATCAAGAATTCATCAAATATCCATCAAATCGCCGATATCCACCCAACATTCGCCGATTTCCAGATCAGGCACCGTCGAAGCGCTTCGAGTTGGAAAATCGCAAGACCCGGCTATATCGGGCGGGCTCGGTCTTGCCATTCGCAATTCTCGCCATGCCAGGCGATTTCGCCTCTGGCACCTCCACGCGCCTGCGGTTTTCGCTGATCGCGCGAGACATGTTGTCCCCCGCGCATGCAGCGAGATCGGCCGATGTCCCGGACAGCCGCGAACGCGGGCGTTCCGGGTAGACCAATGGCCGGAAGACAAGCCCGGGAATGGCACAGGGTTGCAGCGGATCGCGAGTCCGATGCCAGTATCCAGGAGCACTGGTCAAAAAAAGAAGGGCCAACCCTTAGGGTGGCCCTTCTTGCTGCGGGATCAGTGCCCCGAAGAGTCGCGTCGACTCAAGGCTGGATGGGTGTTTCCGGCGCCGCTACCGGCAACACCTTGCTGGCAGGTTCAATGACGGGGTTCGGGGCGACGCGCGGCACACCCGCGAGAGTCGCATCCGACCAGCCGCCGCCCAGTGCCCGATACAGGTCTACATAGGCCTGGAGATGCTGGAGGCGCGCGCGAGCCAGTTCCAGCTGCGCGGAATATTGCTGGCGTTGCGCATCCAGCACATCGAGATAGCCGACGACACCGGCCTTGTAACGCATGTTTTGCAGACGCAAGGATTCGGCCGCTGCTGAAGCGCTTACCGCCGCCTGCTCGACCACTTCACCGCCCAGCTCTGCAGCCGCCAGAGAATCGCTGACTTCGCGCATCGCATTGAGAACGGTCGAGCGGTAAGACAGCACCGCTGCCTCCGCCTGCGCGCGCGCGCCACTGACTCCGGCGGATCCACGCCCCCAGTCGATCAATGGCATATCGACATTCGGCCCCCAGGACCAGACATCGGCGGTAGAGCCGCTGTTGTCGAAGACATCACCCAGATCGATCCCGAGGCGGCCAAGAAATCCTCCCAGTCCGATGGTTGGAACCGGAAAGCGATTGGCGATGGCCACGCCGATGCGTGCCGTCGCCGCATGCAATGTCTGCTCACTGGCACGCACGTCGGGCCTTCGATCCAGCAGCTCGGATGGCAAACCGAGGGCGGGAAAGACAGGAACCTGTGGCAAAACCGCCTCATCCACCCGCTGTATCGAAGAAGGATAGGCTCCAAGCAACAGGCTCAACGCATTCTCGGTAGCGATCACGCGCTGCTGCAGTTGCGGCAAGCGGGAGCGCGTTGATGCGAGCTGGGTAATCGCTTGTTGTTCGTCCGCCCCATTGGCGACACCGCCGCGCATCAGCTGACGAACCAGTTCCAGTGAGCGTTCCTGGTCAAGGATATTGGTACGCGTGATTGCGACTTCCTGATCCAGCTCGCGCAGGCTCAGCCAGATTCCCGCCGTAGTCGCCACGAGTGATGACATCACGGCGCGTGCGCCGTCTTCGCTGGCAAGCAGTTCGGCACGGCTGGCTTCATTGGCGCGCCGCAGCTTGCCGAAGACATCGATCTCCCAGCTGAACAACAGTCCCAGCGAGTAGGCGCTATCGTTGTCGCTGCTGGTAGCTGATGGAGTCGTGGCCAGGCTGCCGCTTACGCCCGGGAACAACAGTGAACGTGTGCTGGTCAGCTGGGCCCTTGCAGCCTCGATACGCCACAACGCGATCTTGAGATCGAGGTTGCGTTCGACCGCACTGCGGACCACCACCGCCATCTCGGCATCATCGAACAGGTCTGCCCAATCCAGATCCGCCAGCGTGCGTGCAGTGTCGGCATTCAGGGTGCCGCGATAGTCACCCGGAACATCCAGGTTAGGGCGCACGTAGTCGGGGCCCAGCGCGCAGCCGCTGACCAGGGCAATCGTTGCAGCCAACAGGCTAACCCGCAGCTTCATGGCGACTCTCCCGTTGCCGCGTGCGTTCCGCCCGCTGCTGATGTCGGTTCGGGGCTGGTTCCAAAGAAGCGCTCGGAAGCACCCTGGATCATTGCGTACAGCGCTGGCACCAGCAGCACCGAGAGCAGCGTCGCACTGAGCATGCCGAAAAACACGACCGTGCCGACCGATTGCTTGGACGCAGCACCTGCACCACTCGCAAGCAACAACGGCACGACGCCGAGGATGAAGGCGAAGGAAGTCATCAAGATCGGGCGCAGGCGAAGTTTTGCGGCATTGACGGCGGAGTCGAAAATATTCATCCCCGACTCGCGATTGAGCTTGGCGAACTCCACGATCAGGATCGCGTTTTTCGCCGCCAGACCTATCAAGGTGACGATTCCGATCTGGCCATAGACATTGAAGTCCATGCTGTTCATCAAGAGCCCAGCATAGGCGCCCAAGGCACCCAAGGGCGCGGCAAGCAGCACTGCCATCGGTATCGACCAGCTCTCGTACAAGGCGGCAAGGAAAAGGAATACGACTATCACGGACAGGACCAGCACGGCCACGGCAGCACTGCCGGATTCGATCTCCTCTCGGGTCTGCCCGGACCATTCATAGCCGTAGTCATCACCCAGCGTTTCAGCAGCAGCCGCTTCAAGTGCGGCAATCGCCTGACCGGAACTGAATCCGGGCGCGGGAGATCCGGTGATCTCGGCGGTCGGGTAAAGGTTGTAGCGCATCAGGAACCTTGGGCCGGACGATTCGGTTGCCGAGACGAGTGTATCCAGCGGAATCATGCGACCGTCTGCACTGCGCACGAACAGCTTGGACAGGGTCGATATATCGCGTCGATAGTCGGCGTCGGCCTGCATGGTGACCTTGTAATTTCGACCGAAGCGCGAGAACTCGTTGATCTGCGAGCTACCCAGATAAGCCTGCAGGGCCGAGAAAACATCACTCAGGGGCACGCCGAGCTTCTCCACCTTGTCCCGGTCCACATCCAGCTTGTAGTTGGGTGTGGCTGCCTG
>NZ_JBAWHJ010000237.1:0-2149 GCF_049593775.1 Dokdonella sp.
TTGGCTTTCCGCATGCTTGATCCGGAGCACCTGCTTGGAGACGACGAGGACCTCGGCATCACCCTCGCCCTGATCCCGCGCGAAACCGATGGGCTCGAAATCGGACGCCGTCACTTTCCGCTGAACGTGCCGTTCCAGAATGGGCCGGTGCGCGGCAAGGATGTCTTCGTGCCGCTGTCGCAATTGATCGGCGGGCCGGAAATGGCCGGGCAGGGCTGGCGCATGCTGGTCGAATGTCTCTCGGTCGGGCGTGCGATTTCGCTGCCGTCGAATGCAACCGGTGGTGCCTGCGCAGGTGTTGCAGCGACCGGTGCCTATGCGCGTATCCGCAAGCAGTTTGGCCTGGCCATCGGTCGATTCGAAGGGGTCGAGGAAGCATTGGCGCGCATTGGCGGACTGACCTATGCAACCACCGCACTGTCGCGCGCCACGGCGGCAGCGGTTGATCGCGGCGAGAAACCGGCCGTGCCTTCGGCCATCGCCAAATATCACGCCACCGAATGGGGCCGGCAAATCTGCACGGATGCCATGGACGTTCACGGCGGCAAGGGCGTGATCCTCGGCCCGAGCAACTACCTCGGACGCTCCTGGCAAGGCGTGCCAATCATGATCACGGTCGAGGGCGCCAACATCATGACGCGCAGCCTGATGATCTTTGGCCAGGGTGCGATTCGCTGCCATCCGTACGTGCTGGCTGAAATGCAGGCAGCTGCATTGCCAGACTATGGCGATCGTCTGCGCGAGTTCGACAAGGTGCTGTTCAAGCACATCGGCTTTGGTTTCTCCAACGGCGTGCGCAGCTTCGTGCTCGGCCTGACCCATTCAAAGATCGGCTCGGTGCCTGGCGACGCCTACACGCGCCGCTACTACCGCAAGCTAAACCGCTACTCGGCGGCGCTGGCCCTGGTTGCCGATACCTCGATGCTGGTGCTGGGCGGCAAGCTCAAGTTCAAGGAAAAAATCTCGGCCCGCCTCGGTGACGTGCTCTCCTACCTGTACATCGCATCGAGCATGCTCAAGCGCTACGAAGATGAGGGACGACCGGTTTCCGATCAGCCGTTGCTCGCCTGGGCATTCCATGAATGCACCTGGCGCATGCAGATGGCGCTGGATGGCGTGATCCGCAATTTTCCGAACCGGATGGTCGCGTGGATGCTGCGCGCACTGGTGTTTCCGCTAGGTCGCCGTGAAGTCCCGCCCTCCGATCGTCTCGGCCGCCGCGTCGCCGCCATCCTGACGGCACCGAACGAGGCCCGCTCGCGCCTGATGTCAGGGGCATACCTGACGCCGACCGAGAACAACCCGATCGGGCGCATGAATGCCTTGTTGCCCGAAGTCATCGCGGCCGAACCGATCGAGCGCAAGTTCCTCAAGGCGGTCAAGACCGGCGAAGTCGTCGGTCTTGATTTCGAAGCGCAGATTGCCGATGCCGAAGCCAAGGGCGTGATCAGCGGTGGCGAACGCAAGTTGCTCGAGCATGTTCGCAGTGCCAGCTTCGAGTTCATCTCGGTGGATGATTTCGATTCGGAAGAATTGCGTGCCGGAGTAAGGAAGAAGGAACCCAAGTCACTGCGCAGCGTGGCCTGACCCGATGGCCGCGCAGGCGTTGCAGATGTTCCGAAAATTCGGCGGCTCGGCTCCGGGCCGCTGGCTGTTCTCGCGCATCATTTGCTGGCGAGCACCGTACTTCAGCTCGATCTCGCCGCGTATCGAAGTGCTGGAGCCTGGTCGCTGCGTGGTACGCCTGAAACAGCGCAGATCGATCCAGAACCATATCGGCACAGTTCACGCGATCGCCATGTGCAATGCTGCGGAACTCGCCGGCGGCATGGCTACCGAAGTAACCATCCCCGGGTCCATGCGCTGGATTCCCAAGGGCATGAGCGTTCGCTATCTGAAGAAGGCGCTCGGCGAACTGCATGCCACGGCCCGCGTTCAGGCACCGGACGATACGACGACGGCACAGGATCTCCACGCCATCGTCGAAGTCCGCAACCACGCCGATGAAGTCGTCTTCGATGCCGACATCACCATGTGGGTCTCGCCGCGCTGACCATCGCTGGAATTTCCGGCCGAGAAATCATTCAATCAGCGCTTCATCGCCTGCGCGTGATGGATCAGATGATCGGCAATGAATGACTGGATGAAC
>NZ_JBAWHJ010000238.1:0-16371 GCF_049593775.1 Dokdonella sp.
CTGATATCCCGATTGACCCGCTTGTTCCGTGCCGATGCGCATGCTGTCCTTGACCGTCTGGAAGAGCCTGACATCCTTTTGCGTCAGGCCGTTCGGGAAATGGAAAACGAAGTCGAGCGCAATGCGCAGGCGCTCAAGACGCTGGACCTCGACTACCGCCATGCGCATGTACGTGCGACCGAGCTGGAGACTTCAATTGCCGGGATCTCTAGCGAGCTGGATCTCTGCTTCGAGGCCGGAAACGAAAAGCTTGTCCGCATGCTGTTGCGCCGACGACTCGAAGGCGAGCGCCTGCTGGCTCATCTGGGGCAGCGACTCGGACGCTTGCAGAGCGAGCGAACCGAACGCGGCCGTACTCTGGATGAGCAACGCCAGTGCCTTGAATCGATGCGCCAGAAGGCCGCCGCCTTTGATGTCGAATCAGCTTCCTCCCAGGCCGAGACGACGGTCTGGGGTCAACCCGATCTGAACATCGCCGACTCGGATGTCGACCTGGCCCTGTTGCGCGAACAGCAACAGAGGAAGGCGTCATGAGGCGCCCCGGATTCTGGCGTGAGGTCGGCGTCGCACTGGCCCTGAGTGTTGCCGGAGGCCTGGCCTGGAGTGCGCTGAGCTGGTTTCTCAGTCCTGCTTCGGCGATGCGCTGGGTCATTGCCACTCTCGGCGTCGTCTATGCCGTGCTGCAACTGCGCGCGCTGGATACGCGCGCGGGTCGAATGCTGGTGATCGGCTCCTGGCTGGCACTCAATATCGCCTTGTTCGCGTTCAACCCACCGTTGTCTTCATGGGTGCTGGCGCAGGCGGCAGCCATCTGGATGCTGCGCTGCTGGGCCTGTCACGGCAGCTTTTTCACCGCGATTGCCGATGGCGTGCTCGGACTATTCGCAGCCACCGCCGGCGTGGTCGTCATCCAGTCCACGCACAGCATTTTCCTGGCCCTGTGGAGCTTCTTCCTGATTCAGGCCCTGGTCGTATTCATCCCCGATTCGCTGCGCATCGCGCCGCGAAATGTCACCCCCGACAACGAAGATCGCTTTGCCCGGGCACAGCGCTCGGCAGAAGCCGCGTTGCATCGTCTTGCCAACCGTCACTGAAGGAGATTGCCATGAAAACCCGATTGCTGATTCCCGCTATTTTTGTACTCACCGCCGTGGCCGTATTCGCCTACCCGCTGACCCGGGCTGGAACGAAGCAGATCGCTGCACCCGTCGCACCTGTCATTGCGTCGCCGGCTACAGCCATGGCCGTTGCCAATGACAAGCCAAGAATTGATGTTGTATTCGTGCTTGATACCACTGGCAGCATGGGTGGGCTGATCCAGGGGGCGAAGGAAAACATCTGGTCGATCGCGAGCAGCATGGCCCAGGCCCAGCCCACTCCGGAACTGCGCATCGGCCTGGTCGCCTATCGGGATCGTGGTGACGCGTATGTCACCCGCGTAGTTGATCTGTCCAGTGATCTCGACTCGATGTTTGCCACCTTGATGGACTTCCAGGCCGATGGTGGTGGTGACTCGCCGGAGAGTGTCAACGAGGCCCTGCACGATGCCGTGCATCGGGTCTCCTGGAGCCAGGACAAGGATGCCTACAAGGTGATCTTCCTGGTTGGTGATGCGCCCGCGCATACCGACTACACGGATGACGTGCAGTATCCCGAAACGATTGCAGCGGCGACGGCGCGTGGTGTGGTGGTCAATGCGATCCAGGTTGGCAACAACGCCGGCACCCAAACGGAGTTCCAGCGTATCGCTGCGCTCAACCAGGGGGAGTTCTTCAAGGTAGATCAATCTGGCGGTGCACTCGCGGTCTCGACCCCGTTCGATGACCAGCTTGCCGAGCTTTCACGCGAACTGGACGAAACTCGCCTCTTCTACGGAGACGCCGACAAGCGCCAGGAGCTGGATGCAAAGGTTGCTGCTACCGACAAGCTGCACGCCAGGAGCACGACAGGATCTCGGGTAAAGCGCGCCATGTTCAATGCGTCGGCCGCTGGCAAGGAGAATTTGCTCGGCGACAATGAACTGGTCGATGCCATCGCCAGTGGTCGTATCGAGCTCGCCGATGTACCGGAGGCAGAACTGCCGGCACCGATGCGCTCGCTCAGCAAGGAAGAGCAGGCTGTCCTGGTCAAGGAAAAGGCTGAACAACGCAAGGGTCTCAATGAGCAGATCGCAGCCATTGGCAAGCGCCGCAACGACTACCTTGCCAGCGAGCTGAAGACGCGTGACGGAAAAGCTGACTCACTGGACGACCAGATCTACGGTGTGGTCAAGGCGCAGGCCGGCAAGAAGGGCCTGGAATACGACGCGCCAGCGGCGCATTGAGCCGCAGTTGGGTGACGCCACGCAGGTGCGTGGCGTCGTCTTGAAGCTTGAGGCATCGGTTTGTGCGGCGGGTTCGTTTCGCGGATCGCGCCGCATGAATTCCGACTCACCGAAGTTGCGCAGCTCCGGTGCGAGCGACCGCATTACCCGCATTGGCTTCACCCTGCGACAAGCATGAGTCGTTCAATAAATGAATGAACCGCCGCTGGAAGTTGGTCGGCACACTTCGACAGGCTCAGTGCGAACAGCCCAATAGGGTGGAAGTTGGCGAGGTCACCCCGACAGGCTTGGCTCGAACGGTAAAGTGGGCGGGAGTACACACCGAAAACCGCTTCTCCCATTCCCTTTTCCCCACTCCCGATTCCCGGCTCTTCAAAACATCCCCGTCTCGAGCTTGGCCGCATCCGACATCATGTTGTGGTTCCACGGCGGATCGAAAACGAGATCGACATCCGCTTCGCTGATGGTCGGGATCATTTCGAGCTTGCTGCGTACATCCTCGACCAGAATCTCGCCCATGCCGCAGCCCGGCGCGGTCAATGTCATTCGCACATTGACCTTGCGCTGGCCATCTTCGGTCTTTTCGATATCGCAGTCGTAAACGAGTCCGAGTTCGACGATATCGATCGGAATTTCGGGATCGAAGCAGGTGCGCAACTGTGACCAGATGAGTTTCTCGACGTCCTCGTCGACAGCATTGGCCGGCAGCTCGAGTGGCGGCGGCATCTCCTTGCCGATGGCATCGGCATCTGAACCGGCAATGCGGAACAGGTTGCCATCAACAAACAGGGTGAAACTTCCACCCAGCGCCTGGGTGATGTAGCCAGCCTGGCCCGCAGGCAGGACCACGCTTTCACCCTGCGGCACCATGACAGCAGGGCAGTCGCGTTCGAAACGGACCGGTTCGGAACTGGAGCTGTATGCACTCATGTCGAGACGCTTTCCGTCATTCCTGTCGTTTGCAGCCGCATATTATGAGGCCTGCGCCCCCCGCACGCAGGAATATCGGGTCATTTGTCGCCCGATCAAGCGGGTATGAACAACGGTGAGGCCGATCCGGTATTCGACGATGCCGGTTCCAGGCAAGCTTTTCCGGAGAGGCGGCAATCGGCACTTGCTTGGTTAGTCCACCAACCCGGTTTCCCGCAAACAGGCCCCAAGCAAACGCAAAGCGGCCTCGATGTCGGCAGGCGGCAATGCCGAATAGCCCAGCAGCAGACCCGGGCGCGTCGAATTGCGGAATGAGTAGGGTGCCACGGTGTAGAGGCCGAGTCCGCATTCTCGCGCACGCGCGACCAGACGCTCACAGTCCGCCTGGCTGCCCGAACGCAACCAGGCCGTAAGATGCATGCCGGCATTCGAATCGACCACCTCCAGTGCGTTGCCTGCGTGACGTCGCAGACCGGCAAGCATGGCTGACCGTCGCGCGCGCAGGCTTTGCGAGGCACGCCGCAGGTGGCGCTCGAAGCCGCCGCTGGCCATGAAGTTGGCCAGTGCGGCCTGCTCCAGTGTGTTGTTGCCTCTATCCTCCAGCCACTTCGCGGCATGGAAGGCTTCACGCAGGGATTCGGGCAAGACCATGTAGCCAAGCCGCAGGGCAGGGAACAGGGTTTTCGAGTAGCTGCCGATGTAGATCACCCGGCCATCGTGGTCAAGCGACTTGAGTGCTGCCAGCGGGCGCCCACCAAATCGGAATTCGCCATCATA
This sequence comes from Dokdonella sp., assembly GCF_049593775.1. Taxonomy (GTDB): domain Bacteria; phylum Pseudomonadota; class Gammaproteobacteria; order Xanthomonadales; family Rhodanobacteraceae; genus Dokdonella. Next base: position 4,031 of record NZ_JBAWHJ010000238.1, read on the forward strand.
GTCATCCTCGATCAGCCAGCAGCGATGTGCCGCCGCCCACTCCAGCAGTTCCACGCGTCGCCCCAGCGGCAGCAGGGCACCAGTCGGAAACTGGTGCGAAGGCGTCACTACGGCTAGCCGCGCGCGGTTGGGCAGGGCCGAGGGCACCAGCCCGTCGTTGTCCACGCGCACGGCACGGATGCGGGCGCCATGGGCGGCGAAAACCTGGCGCGCACCTCGATAATGCGGATCCTCAAGTACCACCACGTCGCCCTCGTCAAGCAGGACGCGTGCGGCCAGGGCAAACGCTTGCTGCGTGCCTGATATCACGATGACATTCTCAGGCGATGCGCTGACCCCGCGGCGTCGGGCCAGATAGTCACAAATCTGTTCGCGAAGCGCCGGCAGGCCCCGTGGATCGGGGTAGTCGAAATCCGCGCGCTCGACTGCGCGATTGATCTCGCGCCGCCAGGCGCTGGCCAGAGCAGGGTTGGTCAGGGGCAGGCCGTACTGCAGGTTGTAGCGGAGCCCGTCGTGCTGGTGCCCGGGTATCAGTACGCCGTCGCTGACCGCCATTGCGCGGCGCGAAAATGCTGATAGCGGCGCGATCGGTTCATCACCTGCCGGGCGTTCCACCATCGGCGATCGGTTGCCGACATCGGCCACGTAGCTGCCAGAGCCGACCCGCCCGACAAGAAAGCCTTCAGCCTGCAATTGATCGTAGGCCGACAGAACCGTATTGCGCGAGATGCCGAGTTCGGCAGCAAGATTGCGGCTGGCCGGAACGCGCGATCCCGGCGAGAGCCGGGCGTCCAGGATTGCCGACTTGAGCGCCCTGATCAGTTGCGCGTAGCGCGGTCCCTGCCCATCGAGTTCCATGTACATGATTGGCTCTACTCAATCGCTCATCTGTGGCACTCGATGGTACCAATGTCCGCTGGCATGCTGCCATCGTCCAGCCGCCAGCCCAGGGATTCTCCCATGCCCCAGAACGCACGCACCAAGGTCCGCCGAGTCGCCCAGCGTGGCCACTATGATCGCGAAACCATCCACGCAATTCTGGATTCCAGCTGGATTGCGCATGTCTCGTTCGCTGATCCGAAGGGCCAACCCTTCGTTATCCCGATGCTCTATGCGAGAGAAGGGGATTCCCTGTATCTGCACGGCTCGATCGCCAGTCGTCTGCTCAAATCGGTAGGTTCCGGCATCGAGACTTGCCTCTGCGTGACCCTGGTCGATGGTGTCGTACTGGCACGCTCCCACTTTCATCACTCGATGAACTACCGGTCCGTTGTCGCCTTTGGCCAGGCTGTGGCCGTGGAGGATCCTGCCGACAAGGCGGCGATATTCGAACGGTTCGTCGATGCGCTGATTCCGGGGCGGGCAAGGGAATCTCGTGCGGCTGATCGCAACGAGATCAACGCAACTTCGTTGCTTCGCTTCGACATCGAAGATGCCAGCGCGAAGATCCGGACAGGCGAGCCGAAGGATGACCCGGCCGATCGGGAATTGCCCGTCTGGGCGGGCGTTGTACCGGTCACCCAGCACTTCGGTGAGGCCATCACAGCGGCCGATGTGGTTGCCGGCGTGCCGATACCCCGATCGGTGATCAACCTGCTTGGCAGGTGACCCGCAGGGCCGCCAAGACCTCTGGCGGTTACCTTGTGGGCGCATGGCCGGTATGATCTCGCTCCCCCTGGCGACCGCTGAATCCAATGACCGACATCCAGGCCGGCGAATCCGGCGGCGTATCCCATGTCCGTTGAACGCAGCAGCAAACGGACCATGAACCAGATTGTCGGCGTCGCAACCGCCCTGATGTGCGCTCTGGCGGCGGGCGCGGTCTGGTGCGTCCTGCAGTTGTATTCTCGGATGGACCTGATCGGGCTGTCCCTGCTCGTAGGGGCGATGATCGCGTGGATCCTGCGCCGGCAAGGTTTCGGCCGCTCGCTTTCCGGCGCCTTGCTGGCGGCAGTCTGCACAACGATTGCCTGTGTTTACGCCGGATACCTGCTCGCAGCCGCCAAGGTCGCCTCGTTCCTCGGCATTCCGATGCGTTCCACCCTGATCACGATCGGTCCGGACATGGCCGGCGCCATCGCCTGGGCCGACCTGACCCCAATCCATATCGGCACGCTGGTGCTGGCCGTGGTGTTGTCAGCCTGGATGGTGTGGCGCAAGGCCTGAGCGTGAATGCCTGCGCTGGCTAGCAGTTTGTCGACGGAGTAGAGAAGAGGTCCGGTCAGGTCGGGGTGCCAGCCTTCAGTGCTTCCAGCACATCCGCGGGGCGCATTGGAATGTGTCGCAGGCGCACGCCGACGGCGGCGAAGATTGCATTGCCTATGGCTGGACCCACAACCGTGGTTGCCGGTTCGCCAAGACCCACCGCGGTCTGCGTGCTGGCGACGAACTCGATGTCGAGTTCGGGAACGTCGGCCATGCGCATCGGGGTATAGGTATCGAGATTCGTTTCGCGGATCTGGCCGTTGATGAATTCGGCGCCTTCGTGCACCGCCATGCTTGCGCCCCAGAGTGCTCCACCTTCGATCTGTGCGAGCGCTCCATCCGGGTCGACAATGGTTCCGGCATCGACAACGAGCGTGAGCTTTTGCACGCGAACAGTGCCGGTTGATCGATCAACATGGACCTGGGCCACGCAGGCGGTCCAGGTTGGCATGCCACGCTCCTGGCCGAAGGTTGTCGCGAAGCCGACTCCAGTGTCGGCGGGCAGGGACAGCTTGCCCCAGTTCGACTTCTCTGCGAGCCGCCTGACCACGGCAGCCTGGCGCAAGGCACCACCGACAGCGTTCGGCGCGCTGCCGGCATTTCGACCGGCACCGTCGAGCAGTTGCAGTCGAAGTGCGACCGGGTCCATGCCGAGCTTGTGCGCGGCCTCATCGATGAAACTCTCTGACGCCCAGTTGGTCCAGCCCGGTCCCACCGAACGCAACCAGCCCGGGCGGAACGCACGGTTTGCCATGTCGTTGGAGATTGCGCGGACACGCTGGGAACCCACGCTGTACCAGCTGTCGGCGCCGGAAATCGAGAACGGATCGTAGGGGCGGTCGTTGAGCCCCTTTGGCATGAACGAGGGCACCATGACCTCGGTTGGCCAGCCGGCTGCGGCGTCATGCTGCATCGCGGTGATCTTCCCGTCCTTGTCGAATGCCATGCGCACGCGCTGCAGCGAGGGAGAACGGAACGAATCGAAGTGGATGTCATCGGCGCGTGTGCAGATCATCTTGACCGGCTTGCCGATTGCCTTCGAGGCAAGCGCGGCAGGTATGGCGTAGTCACCATTCAGGCGGCGGCCAAAACCACCGCCCAGTCGATACGTGCGCATCACGATCTTGCTTTCATCGACACCGAGCGCCTTGGCCAGTACCGGAAGCGCAAGCGACTGCCACTGGTTGCCTGTATGGATTTCCCAGATGCCATCCTTCTCGAGTGCAAGCGCATTGACCGGCTCGAGCGCAAAGTGCAGCACGCTTGCGGTGGTGTAATTCTGCTCGAGGATGGAATCGGCGGCATCGAACGCGGCATCGACGCCTTCATCGTCGAATACCATCGAGCCTGTTCCTGCATCAGCGATCAGTTTGGCAGCGTGATCGAGGATGTCCTTCTCCGAAATATTCGCGGTGTCGTCGTTGTTCCAGGTGACCTTTACCTTTTCCGCAGCAAGATTGGCTGCGTGGACTGAATCCGCGAACACCATGACCCAACCCGGCACGGTGTTCGAGGGGTCCTTGAGTTCGACGCTGCTGTGGTAGCCCTTGACCGATTTCGCCGCCGAGTCATCGATGGAGACAACGGTTGACCCGTTGCGCGTCGGCGGTATTTTTGGCCGCGCATGAACCATGCCGTCGACCTTTGCGTCGATCCCGTAGATTGCCTTGCCATCGGTCTTGTCGGGGATATCCAGGGCCTGGGTATCGTGGCCAATCAGGCGTCGCTGGTCGGGTGGCTTGATCGGCATCGCCTCGAGCTCGTCGGCGCTGTAACTGCGGCTCAACTTTCCGCGCTTGACGATATCGGCGTAACTGATCGATTTCGAGCCGGCGCTGACCATGCTGTTGCGGGCCGTGCATGCTGATGCAGAAACGCCGAGCAGGCGCGCCCCTTCCTCGATCAATGCCTGACGCGCGGCGGTGCCAGCGTGGCTCAGCGGAACAAAACTCTGCCAGACCGACCAACTGCCACCGGTTACCATCAAGCCCCACTTCGGATTGGAATCGACGTGATCGACACGCACCATGCTCCAGTCGGCCTCGAGTTCGTCAGCGAGGATGCGAGCGAGTGCCGTGCCCACGTGCTGGCCCATTTCGGCTCGGATGACGTTGACCGTGATGATTCCTTCACTGTCGATACGACACCAGAGGTTCGCTTCGTACGCCCCTTCGGCGATGACCTTGTCCGGGTCGGTTTCGGCCAGCCCATGGCGCGCGAAAGCAAACATCAGTCCGGCACCTGCGGTTCCAATCAGGAATCCGCGTCGCGACAGCGAGACCGCTGGAGGATTCATTGCACTCCGATCAAAGCTGTTCATTGCCAGCCTCCGTGCCCATGCGTGTTGCAGCCAGTTTGATGGCGGAACGAATGCGTCGGTAGGCCATGCAGCGGCAGAGATTGCCGTTCATGACCGAATCGATGTCCTTGTCCGTGGGCTGTGGGAAATCCTGCAGCAGCGTAGCGGCCTGCATGATCTGGCCTGACTGGCAGTAGCCGCATTGCGGGGCCTGGGTTTCGATCCATGCCAACTGCAGCGGGTGTTTTCCGTTCGGATCCAGCCCCTCTATCGTGGTGATCGATGCGCCATCGACGGCCCCTACCGGCGTGATGCACGAGCGGATCGCACGGCCATTGAGGTGGACCGTGCAGGCCCCGCACATGCCGATGCCGCAGCCAAACTTGGTGCCGGTCAGGCCGAGCTCGTCGCGGATCACCCACAGTAGAGGTGTTTCCGGGGCAACTTCGATCGCGATGTCGCGACCGTTCAAGTTCAGGGTGGTCATGAGCGGGTGACTCCCGTGGTTGGTTTGTTCGGATACAGACGAGGCGACGCAGGCTTTACGAATCGGATTCGCCCTGGCGCACCGCGGCGATATGCTTTGGCAAATCGGTCCAGGCAGGCTGCACCGTCATCTGACTGCGCAGATACACGGCGAGGGTTTCGATGTCGGCGTCGCTCAGTGTTCCGAACGACGGCATCAACGTTCCCGAAATGCCCTCGTGCAAGCCGACGCCGTGCACGATCACCTGGATCAGGTTGGTCGGATCGGGGCCGGTGAGGGCAGTATTCAGAGCCAGATCAGGGCGCAGCAGCGCAGGCGGAACAGCGCTGTTGTAGTGGCAGGAAGCACAGGCGTAGCGATAGATCTCGGAACCCGCATCCGCAGAGTGACGTGGGTCGACTGTTGAAGATTCAACAAGTGCCGCAAGCTGCGTACCCGTATCCACAGTTCTTCCGGCCGTGCCATTGATGTCTGCGAAATAAACCGCCATTGCGCGAATGTCATCATCGGGCAAGGCCGAGAGTCCCTCGTGGATCACCTCGGACATGGGGCCTGCCGCAACGCCATGCAGTGCCGTTGCACCATTGCGCAAATAGACGGTCAGTTCGTTGACGTCCCAGGAGATCGGTGCCGTATTGCTGCTATCGAGCGCGGGCGCGTGCCATCCATCAATGAAGGCACCTGCGAAGCGCATCGCGCCCTTGCGTTCGGCACCCAGTGCGTTGCGTGGCGTGTGGCAGGCCCCGCAATGGCCCAGTCCTTCGGCGAGATAGGCGCCACGATTCCACTCTGCACCCTTGTCCGTATCAGGCTGATAGACACCCTTGTCGAGATACAGCAATTTCCAGCCGGCCTGGAGCGAGCGAATGTTCAACGGAAATGGCAGCTCATTCTTCCTGGCCGGAGCGATCACGGCGGGTTGGCTCATCAGGTAGGCGTAGATTGCACCGATATCGTCGTCAGTGAGTTTCGTGAAGTGATCGAACGGAAATGCAGGCAGCAATTCCGTGCCGTCACGGGCAATGCCCTCGCGCATGGCTCGGGTAAAGGCCGCCTCGGACCAGGTGCCGATGCCGGTGTCTGCATCGGGGGTGATGTTGGTGGAGTAAATCGTACCGAATTCGGTTGCCATCGGACGACCGCCTGCGTTGCGAGAACCGCCGCTGGTTGTATGGCAGGTGGCGCAATAGCCGGCACTGGCCAGCATCTCGCCGCGAGCGACCGTGTCGGGATCCAGGGCAGATGCGACCGTCGGTTCAATTGGATCGTAGGCGGAGTGCCAGCCGAGCACGAAAATGCCGGCAACGCCGATAAGGATCAGCAGGAAAATGGCTAGTAGCAGGCGCTTGAACATGATCAACCTCCGCGTGGATGAGCTGGAGTCGGTTCAGTCGTGCCGGCGAACAGCGATTCGCCAGATCGTCCAAGTCTACTACGCGAAACTGGCTGGGGCCGGCAGTGCATGAATAAAGTTGCCGGGTCTGGTGCGCTTCTGCGCAAGTTTGTCTCGAGCGAGCCGATTTCCGCGGCACCCAGGTGGATTGGCAACAGGCTGGTTCACCAATACCTCTATTTTTCCTTTAGTCCTGTTTGCGATCCCGACGCGAAACCTTGCTGGATGAATTCTATGGCTGCCTCATGGGCGGCGAGGTTGCCTGAAACCGTAAGCCAGGTCTGTACGTCGTGTCCGACAGCGGGATTCATGAAGCTGTTGACTGCTACCCCATTGTCCTTGAGCTTGCGCATGAACAGCTCCTCCTCTGCGCGCGAGGTTTCGTACTGGCCGAAAATATTGAACGTTTTCGGCATTCCGGAAAGGTCTTCGGCCCATAGTGGGGAACCGTAGCGGCTGCGCACATCATCCTTGTCACGGAAATACTGGTCCTTGCACTCCGACCAGGATGAACCGCCACCATCCAGTGCGGCGTAGGTCAGCAACAGGAACGAGAATTTCGGAGAATTGGGTTCGTCCATCGCGCGGATAGCGGTGGCGGCGGCGAAATAGGCGCCGGTGCTCTCACCGGCGATTGCGAACCTGCTCTTGTCGATGCCAAGTTCCCCGGCGTGATCCCAGATCCACTGAACCGTGTCGTAGACATCGTTGTGCGCATCAGGAAACTTGTGTTCGGGCGCCAGGCGGTAGTCAATCGCGACCACAATCGCATTCGATTCAGATGCCAGGTAGCGACTTACTTCGTCGTGGCTATCAAGGCTTCCCGCGACCCAGCACGCGCCATGCACGTAGATGAGTACCGGTTTCGGTGCCTTGCTACCCGGATCGTAGATGCGGATACGGATCTCCCGATTTTCGAGTGTGATTGTCCTGTCTTCAACACTTGCAAGCGCAAACTTAGTGGGGTTCGGCCGCATCGACTCCACTTGCTGCCTGAACTCAGCGACGCTCTCGGGTGTCGACAGCCATGCGTCTTCGGCTATGGCTGCATGTGCCGCCAACAAACTGGCGATGCCGAAACAGAGCGCGAATGAAATCCGTGTCGTTATCAAGGTATGCATTTCAGAGTCCTGCGGTTGTTAGAGTGGAAGGTGCCGCTTGCAGCCGGGGATACTCGATTATGTGCGGTGGGGCGGCAGAAGATCTTTCGAGATCAACACGAGTCCCAATTGCGAACAGAGAAATGTAGCGCAGGACCAATGTATCGCGCGCTTGTCCATTCAACGTTGTGTGAGACAGCCAGCTTTGGCGGGGCATACTGGATGATGCCGTCATTTGCCGAGGAAAATCCGTTGCACGTCGAATGCAGGATCTCGTGATCGCCTTTGCTGGAGCCACATTCGCCAACCACAGACTCAACCGATTTCGAAAGAGGTGATGCCGTACTGGCGCGCGATCGAAAGGTCTGGAGCCTCGCCCTGATACATGCGGGCAGTCTCGAAGACGCGCTGCATTCCGAAGCGCTCGATCATCGCGACTGCGTCCGGATTGCTTTCCGGCACATCGAGGAACACCGGGGCACCAGGCGGCGCGGTGGCAACGAGGGCCATCCAGAGAGCAGACGCATCGTCGGCGTGGTCGGCAACGAGGGGGCCGATCTTGTAACCATTGCGACACGGGCGAATGACCCCGATGCCGGTCAGACTGCCTCCACTGATGCAACCAAGTGCGGTGGCCCCGGGCTGGTCGATCCATGCGCGCAGGAACTCAGGGCGCGATGCCGGGAAGAACGCCTGCATGTAGTTTTCGATGGCCACAAACGGCAATCCGGCGAGTGGGGCGATCGCGGTGTTCGGCAGCAGGTCGGCGCGCGCTGGAGCTTCGCAGCGGATGTTGCGGAAGGCTGGATGAAAACCCGATTTTCGATAATTGTGCTGTTGCTCGATGACGCCGTCGAGTCCGATCACGCAGCCTTGGAGATATTCCAGGCCAGCCTTCCAGATGCGCAGGCCATGACCCCGTCCGCGCATGTCCGGCCTGACCATGTAGAAGCCCAGGAATCCGAAGGTATCGCTGTAGCGGACGACCGATATCGCGGCGACGACTTCCCCATCGAGTCGACCAAGCAGGAAGCCACGACGATCGGCAAGGTGATAGCAGCCGGCATCATTCAATCCGGGATTCCAGCCTTCCGCTGCGGCCCAGTCGATGATGGTTTCGAGATCTTCGCGAGTCGCCACATCGATGCTGAGTTCGGTTTCCTGCATGCGCGGCGATCTCCTGGTGCCGGGATTCCAGCGGCAAGCATAGCGGCACCCGCGGAGTCATCACCAGCGCGCATTCCATCCATGAAGCGCTGAAAGCTCAGAGCGTGTTTGACGCACCATCTCGGAAAGCCGATCGAGTTTGCACTTTACGGCGCTGCAGCCCGGCAGCCTGTTGAGGCAGATGTCCTTCGCTCCCACTTTTCGCACCCCGCTTTCTGGTAACTTCTCGCCAATTGCAGCCTGGTGCCCCGCATCCGCGGCAGATTGGTTGCCGAAACATGTCCAGCGACGTGGGAAAGTCGGGCAACGAACGTGGCAGCAGGATGCCTGGTAAACAAGAGAGCAAGGTTGCAGAAATGATCGTTCCCCAACTCCGAATCAGGCAAGCACCGATGACGCTTGCCATTTCCGCCGCATTGGCACTGAGCCTGGATCCTGCAAGTGCACATGCGCAGCTATTTGATCCGAGCATGAGTCTGGCAAGCCTCGATGGCCGCAACGGTTTCGTGGTGAACGCGACTGAGGAATTCACGGGATCAGGAAAATCTGTCAGCAATGCCGGGGACATCAATGGCGACGGAATCGACGACTTGCTCATCGGTGCGCCGTTTTCAGGCATCAATGGATACAACACTGGCAGCACCTACGTGGTATTCGGAAAGACTGGCGCCCATGCATCGACATTACTGCTTTCCGAAATTGACGGCAGCAACGGGTTCCGCATGGATGGGGCCCGACAAACCGATCAGTCGGGCTGGTCTGTCAGCGCGGCGGGAGACATTAACGGAGACGGCATCGATGATCTGGTTCTGGGTGCCCCCTACACCAATCACAATGGCGGCTATTCTGGCAGCGCCTATGTGGTTTTTGGCAAGAGCGGGGGGTTTGCTCCATCGTTTTCGCTGGCAACGCTGGACGGCATCAACGGGTTTCGGATGGATGGGGTTTCGCACGACGACCAGACCGGCGACAGCGTAAGCAATGCCGGTGACATCAATGGCGATGGCATCGACGATCTGATTATCGGTGCGTTTTATGCCAATTCCACGACGAATGTTTCGGGAGCTGCCTACGTTGTCTTCGGAAGCGGGTCAGCATTTCGACCAGCCATGCAACTGTCGGCACTGAATGGCAGCAACGGATTTCGTATTGAAGGTGAAGACTCGTCGGGTGAGTTCGGCTTGTCGGTCAGTTCTGCGGGCGACGTCAATGGCGATGGAATCGGTGATCTGATCATTGGTGCACCGCGGGCCAACGGCGACAGCATCGACACTGGCAAGAGCTATCTAATATTTGGTCGCAGCTCCGGATTTGATGCTTCGTTTCTTCTGTCAGCGCTCGATGGCGACAATGGCGTGCGACTCATCGGAGCGTCGTACCGCGACGAATCAGGCAGATCAGTCAGCTCCGCCGGGGACATCAATGCGGATGGCATCGATGATGTCATCGTGGGCGCCTGGAAAGCCGACAATTCCGACGATACAGCAGGAAGTGCATACGTAGTGTTTGGCTCCAAGGTGTTTCCTTCGTCTGATTTCTTGTTGTCGTCTCTTGATGGCAGCAACGGATTCCGGCTGGATGGAGTTGCTCGGAGTGACTACGCCGGCGAAATTGTCTCCGGAGCAGGTGACGTGAACGGGGACGGAGTCGATGATCTGTTGATTTCAGCAGCACACGCCAATCCAGGAAGTCAAAACGCGGGAAGCGTTTATGTCTACTTCGGAAGTGGCACCGCATTCCCGCCAGTTGTCTCGTTGGCGGACCTTGACGGCTTCATTGGCATGCGCTTTGACGGCATAGCGGAGAACGATGGCGCTGGGCACTCGGCAAGTGGCGCAGGCGACGTCAACAACGATGGCGTCGACGACCTGATTATCGGTGCCTCCGGCACGGACATCGCAGGTCCTGCTTCAGGGAGCAGCTACGTAGTATTCGGTCGAAGGGACCGGATTTTCGAAAGCGGGTTTGAATAGTTGACCCGGTGAATCGGGGGACGTGTGGGCAGATGGCCTCACGTCCAAGTTCCAGGACAACAACACGCGGGAGCGATCCACATCGGCCAATTCTCTGCAATTGAGGCGGGAGTTGCGGGATCGCGTTGCTCGGAATTTCAATGCAATTTCACCGCTTCTCTACCCATTCGTCTTCCTGGAGGTTAGGGTCGTACTTTCTGAATTGAAGGATCTTGCCGATGGCTACATGCTCAGGCTCCTCCCGAATGTTCGCATTGCCCCTTTGCCTTTTGAGCTTGCTGGCCGTTCCCGCAGTGGCTGATCAGCTTGCTCCCGAACCTGCGACGTGCAGCAGTTCGACCGAGTCTGCTGCCGTGTTCGAGTCTGATTTGGCGACAGACACAGCCGCAACGAAAGCGGGTCCCGGGAAAACGCGCTCGGGTCGCGAGCCGGAGGATCCGGCGGAATTTCGCACTCAGCGTCTTCCACCTCCGAGGCCGATCTCGCGATCAAGCACGCCGAATTGGCAAGCACTGGGTCCAATGCCCACCGTAGCGGGGCAGGTCAACGTACCGCCTGACAATGAAGTGACTGGCGCAGTACAGAGCATCGCGCCGTCTCCTGTCGATGCCGATATCGTCTACATCGGCGCGGTCAATGGCGGCATCTGGAAAACAAGCAATGCCACCGAGGCACAACCTACCTGGATTCCACAATCAGAGGAGCTTCCCTCGCAGTCAATTGGCGCGATTGAATTTGATTTGAGTGATGCGACACATCAGACGCTTGTTGCAGGCACAGGGCGCTGGTCCAATTTTGCTCGCCGCGGGGACGATGAGATCGGTGTCTACCGCACCACCAATGGCGGTGATTCCTGGGCACAACTGGGTGAAACCGCGTTGCTTGGGCGACGGATCTCGGCAGTGTCGGCACGCGGTGCCGTGCTGATGGCGGCGACTACCAATGGCGGGCTCTATCGCAGCGTCGACACCGGCGTGAACTGGACCCTGGTATCCGGTGGCGCTGGCCTGCCCAGTGGAAACGTACTGGATCTGGCTGCGGACCCTGGCAACCTGCAGCGCTTCTACGTCAGCGTCGACAACAACAGTCCGTCCATCCTTCGAAGCGATGACGGTGGTGCCAACTGGATAGACGTCAGTGCCGGCGTTTCTACCCTCGCGAGTACCACTGACAACATGCGAATTTCGGTCGGCGCGCAGGGCGTTGTCTATCTGGTCGTGGTCAATAGTGGAAGAGTGGCCGGGGTCTATCGATCAAGCGACCTGGGTGCGAACTGGACCGCGATGGACACCCCCTCGGTTCACCCGGGAGGGCAGGGCAGTTCGAACACGGCGATTGTCGCAAGCCCGACCGATCCCGACCTGGTCTACGTGAGCGGTGACCGCATCAGCTTCAGCCCGTACACCGCCAATATCGTGCGCGGCGATTTCTCGGCCGCAACGGGTAGTCAGTTTGTGATTGCCATGGATGCGGGCGCTGGCGGCACCTCTCCGCATGCGGATAGCCGCGACATGGAATTTGATGTCAATGGCAATTTGCTGGAAAGCGATGACGGTGGCATTTACCGACGCTCGTTGCCGGCCAGCAGTTCGGGAACCTGGAGTTCGATGATCGGCAACCTCAACGTGATGGAGGTTCATGACCTGGCCTATGACGGAATTGCCGATGTCATCATGATTGGCACGCAGGACAACGGTACCCATATTCAGCGTACCTC
>NZ_JBAWHJ010000239.1:0-5202 GCF_049593775.1 Dokdonella sp.
CGTCATGACAAACACACGCCCTCGCTCGTTGCTCGAATCCGCGCGAATTTCTGCTCACTCGCCCATAATCCCTGCCATGCGCTCGATCACGAATCTCCGAGTGAACCCAATGTCTTGCGCAAGCATCTCCCGCCTTCATGAATAATCCGGGCCAGACATGAGCGAAGAGTTCAAGAAGATCAGGGTTGCAGTTTCTGGCGCTGCCGGGCGAATGGGGCAGGCTGTGCTGAGAATCGTGGCTGAGAGCCGGGATCTGGAGATTGCCGCTGCGCTGGTTCGAACGTCTGCAAGTGCCGCCACCGCTTCGGGCTCCGGGTTGTTCGCAACAACCTTGGATAGGGATGTCGACGCCAATGTCCTGATCGATTTCTCCGGTGCGCAGGGTTTCGATGCTGCGCTAGAGCTGGCTATCGAACGCAAGCTGCCCCTGGTCTGTGGGTCGACCGGGCTTGCCGAAACACAGCAAATTGCGTTGACCGTCGCTGCGCGTTCCATTCCTGTGCTATGGGCCTCCAATTTCAGTCTCGGCGTTGCCGTACTGGCACATCTTGCCGCCGAGGCGGCGCGACTCCTGCCCGATTGGGATTGTGAAATCATCGAAGCGCATCATCGGCAAAAGCTGGACGCTCCGTCCGGAACCGCCCTGATGTTGGGGCAGCGCATCAATAGCGCTCGTGGTCGCGCCAATGAAGACCCTCGCATTGACCGATCCGGAGCGCGTGATTCGAATTCGATCGGCTATGCGGTGTCACGTTCGGGTGACATCGTTGGCGAACACGAAGTGCGCCTGGCCGGTCTGGGTGAACGCCTTGAGCTGATCCATCGCGCAGGTGATCGTGAGTTGTTTGCTCGCGGCGCGCTGGCTGCCGCGCGCTGGATCGTGGACAAGCCGGCGGGTCGCCATGAAATGGCCGATGTGCTGGGGCTCAACGGTCACTAGCCGGCTGTCACGGTTCACTTGCCGACCCGCGATTCGTGCCTCTCCAGCAGGCTTGTCAGCGTCGGGATCAATGCTCCCGTAGCGACGAACTGGTGTTGGTATTGGTTGGTCGTGGATGCGATCCGATACCCCGACCCAACAGCCTCAACGGGCGCGCCTGCAAACCTGCCGCAATGCGCACGGCCAGGCTGCCGTCAACCGGGAGAGATGGCGGCGGGGCATTGTGGTCGATTCCGGCGATGCTCTGTGTGCCGGTTCCTGTGGGGTCCAGCCAGTCGCGAAGACGGCTTTCGGGCGACGGACCATCCCAGGCGGCCGAGAACTTGCCGTAACAATCCCATCCGTTGTCCGGAACAGTACCCACGCACGCAGCAACTCCACCCGAAAGTACGCCAATCAGGCGCCGGCCGTTGCCGCCTGCCGCGCTGGAGGGAATCCACAGTCCAGAGCCGGATGAACCACCTTCGGTCGTACCCTGGTCGTAAGGACCCGTATGCCAGTGTGTATTCGAGCTAGCGCCGCCGGTCCCGATGCAGTTGTTTCTTGTGCGCGGAGCAACCGGACTGTTGTTTATCTTGAGGGAATCCTGACTGGGGTGATGGATACCGATGCTTCCGGACGGGGCGATATTGGTGGCATCCCAGCCGGCATGAAACAGGTTCCACGACGGGTCAGGATTCTGATTGAGCTCGACCAGCGTGAAGTCCGCATCGGCGCGGGTGGCGCGAAGGGTCGCGCCGGTCTGGTTCTGGGTGAAGGAAATGCCGTTGTTGCCGGAACATGTCGTGGAACGAAAATTCCAGTACATGCGCATGCTGGCCGCCTCGGCTGGCGTGGCCAGGCAATGCGCTGCGGTCAATACATAGTTTTTTCTGTCCGCAGGCACGTCGGACATCAGGGTCGCCGTGCAGACGTAAGTGAGGCCATCGCTGTCCGCCCGAAATTCGTAGTACGTGATCGCGCGTTGCTCAGCGGTGTAGGGCTGCCCAAGCGGACACGCAACATTGACGTTGCAGGCGCCGGAATTGCCGGGAATGCCAAGGCGCGGGATGGCGTCGAACATGCTGCGAAAACCGGCGCCGACATCGGTCAGGATCAGATCTTCGGAGCCAATCTGCATCCCTTCAGGGAGCCGCAACTCGATGGTTGCCGCGTCGCCCGGCACCATCGGAATCGACAAGGGCGATGCGTCATCTGAGGTGTACGGACCCTCATAGTAGTCATCAGCACCAATCACCCAGAGCGCAGCACCAGGGGGCAGGGAATAGCGATCGAAGCTCAGGTGCAGATCAGTGGCACCGGGAACCTGCACTCGCAGAAGCCACAATGACGATCCGTCCTCCATGGTCTGCCAGATTCCGTCCGTGTCGGGACCAAGTGCGACCGGGTTGCCTTCGGCGATGGCCAGGCGCTTCGTTCTTGCGTGGGTTGCGTCGCGCACCTCGACATCATGCGCATTTCGCAAAGCAGCAGGGTCGATAGCCGGCAGGTAGACCTCGGGCACCATGATTCCGCGCTTGGCGGCGGAGCCGATGCTGTAGGGCGTATCGCCCTGACGTGCCTGGATGGGCTGTGCCAGGGCGAGCATTGCCACGGATAGCAGGACGAGTCTCATCATTTTCATGCGGTTGCCGGTGTGGTCGGTGTGAGCGTCTTTGCTCATGTACCGTGCCCCGATTCTACGATCAATCGCGCCGAACAGTTTCCTGAACAATGGTGGATGCGCAGCGAGGGGCCGGCATTGCGCGGTTTTGCAGACGCGGATCGCCCAGACAAAAGGGCGATTCTGCGCTCATCATTGGTCGGAGTCCGAGCGAGCGTGGACCGCTCGCGGTGTCGAAACACGACCGGAAAGATGCAATTGAGGGTCATTGGATCGACCATGGTTATTCGCGTGGCGGATGCTTGTTGTTCGAGGAATGCCGATTCAGGTTCAACTTGTTCAGCAAGCTGGACACGCTTCAGAGTGCATTGGCGAGGTAAAATTTGTCGGCTTGCGCGGATTTGCCGTGTTCGCAGAGGTGGACAGGACGCCGGGTGATGCCTATCATTCCGCCTCGCCTTGACCCCACTTGAATCTGCCCAAAACCACGGACTGGTCGACCCAGCCCGCGGGTTTCGCCGCACCCGGAGCCAAACCCGGTTTCGCTGCGAGGGCCACTACCCAGGCGAAAGCATGACCCGACCAGCCATTCTTGCCCTCGCCGACGGTAGCCAGTTTCGTGGCCGCTCAATCGGCGCCGACGGTATCACTGCCGGAGAGGTCGTTTTCAACACGGCCATGACCGGGTATCAGGAAATCCTGACCGACCCGTCCTATTCACGGCAGATCGTGACTCTCACCTATCCGCACATCGGCAATACCGGTTGCAATGCGGTGGACGTGGAGTCGGATCAGGTTCATGCCGCCGGCCTCGTCATCCGCGATTTGCCCTTGCTTGCCAGCAGCTGGCGCAGCGAGGAGTCTCTGGATGCCTACTTGCGGCGCCACGGAATCGTGGCCATCGCAGACATAGATACACGTCGATTGACGCGAATCTTGCGCCAGAGCGGTGCCCAGGGCGGCTGCATCATCGGCGGCGACAACCCGGATGCAGACGCGGCTCTCGCGCAGGCGCGGGCGTTCGCCGGCTTGTCAGGCATGGATCTGGCCAAGGTGGTTTCGACCCGCGAGGCGTTCGATTGGCGCGGAGGCGTCCACGATCTCGATCAGGTTTCCTCGACCCCGCCAGCGGCACGGTTTCGCGTCGTAGCCTACGATTTCGGCGTCAAGCAAAACATCTTGCGCATGCTCACGGATCTCGGATGCGAAGTTCGCGTCGTGCCTGCCCAGACGCCCGCGGCAACCGTCCTCGAAATGCAACCGGATGGGGTTTTTCTTTCCAATGGCCCTGGCGATCCAGAGCCTTGTGACTACGCAATTGCTGCCATACGCGAGCTGATCGAAAAGCGTGTGCCCCTGTTCGGAATCTGCCTTGGGCATCAGTTGCTCGGGCTGGCCGTGGGCGCTCGTACCATGAAGATGAAATTTGGCCACCACGGCGCCAATCATCCTGTCATGGATCTGGATTCCGGGCGCGTGATGATTTCCAGTCAGAATCACGGCTTCGCAATTGACGAATCGAGCCTGCCATCCACGGTGCGGGCAACCCATCGCTCGTTGTTTGACGGATCCCTGCAAGGCATTGAATTGATTGATGGACCCGCGTTTGGATTCCAGGGTCATCCCGAAGCGAGTCCCGGTCCACGCGATGTGGCCCCGTTATTCGACCGTTTCATTCAGCTAATGGAGGCGCGTGCGACAGCCGCGGCATAAACGCATGAATAACTCGAAAAAACTTGTGTGCCTGATTCTGAGTTGCACCCTGCTGGCATTGCTGTCAGCGGCACCCATGGCTGCACCCGCTGCCGGTTCCAAGGCGGCCAAGGGAACTGCGGCCAACACCTCCAGCTTTCAGGAAATCGAATACGCGGATCTGGTCGAGAAGATTGGGCACAAGCTGGTCATCAGCACCACGAACAACACGACACGCAAGGGCGAGCTGACTCGCTTTACCAATGTGACCCTCACCCTGCAGATGGGGCCGGATGCAGGCTCGATCGAACTGTCGGTACCGCGCGATTCGATCCGCAAGATCATGATCGAGGTTGCGCCGGCCGATCCATTGTTCCTCAACGAAGAAACCTCGACCGAAGGCAAAGCTGGTGCCAAAAAGAACTGATCTCCGCACCATCCTCGTCATTGGCGCAGGGCCGATCGTCATCGGCCAGGCGTGCGAATTCGATTATTCTGGCGCGCAGGCTTGCAAGGCGCTCAAGGCAGAAGGCTATCGGGTTGTACTGATCAACTCGAATCCGGCAACGATCATGACGGACCCGGACACAGCCGATGCCGTCTACATCGAGCCGATCAATGCGCGCATGGTCGAAAAGATCATCGCCAAGGAAAAGCCGGATGCGCTCCTTCCGACCATGGGCGGACAGACTGCGCTGAACTGCGCGCTGGATCTTGCCGACAAGGGCGTGCTTGAAAAGTACGGCGTCGAGCTGATCGGTGCTTCTCGCGAGGCCATTCGCATGGCCGAGGATCGTGAGTTGTTCCGTGTTGCCATGGCCGAGATCGGCCTGGATTGTCCGAAGGCCGAGGTCGTTCGAAATTTCGAGCAGGCGCTGGAAGCGCAACTCTCGGTGGGATTTCCCACCATCATCCGGCCCAGCTTCACGCTCGGTGGTTCTGGTGGCGGCATCGCCTACAACCGTGA
>NZ_JBAWHJ010000240.1:0-1761 GCF_049593775.1 Dokdonella sp.
GCTCGTGGTCGGCCACCTGCTGATGGTCGCGATCAAACTCCTGGGCTCCACCGGTCTTCGTTATTCGGGTGGTTTGCTCCTGGTGCTGCTTAGCGCGCAGGTGGCGCTGGGTATCAGCAACGTCCTGCTGGGCCTGCCGCTGTGGGTGGCGGTGGCGCACAACGCCGGCGCGGCCTTGCTGCTGTTCACCGTCGTCGGTTTGCTGGCACGTCTGCGGGCGCCGGAATGAGCCAGCCGCTGGCCGCCTACTGGGAGCTGACCAAGCCGCGCGTGGTCGCGCTGATCGTTTTCACGGCGATCATCGGCATGTTCCTCGCGATCGAACCGGGCGAGTCCTGGCCCTGGCAGCGCATCGTGCTGGGCGCGCTGGGCATCTGGCTGGCTGCGGCATCGGCGGCGGCGATCAACCATCTGCTCGACCAGCGCATCGACGTGCTGATGGCGCGCACGCAGCACCGGCCACTGGCCACCGGTTCATTGCGTCCGATGCAGGTGCTGGTCTTCGCGCTGGTGCTGGGCGGGCTGTCGATGACCATCCTGGCCGTGTGGGTGAACCTGTTCACCGCCGCGCTGACCTTCGGGTCCCTGATCGGCTACGCGGTCGTCTACACCGGCTATTTGAAACGGGCGACGCCGCAGAACATCGTCATCGGTGGCCTGGCGGGTGCCGCGCCGCCGGCGCTGGGCTGGGCGGCGGTCAAGGGCTGGCCCGCCGGTGTGTCCTTCTGGGGCCTGGCCGGTGCACCGCTGCATTACGACCACGCGCTGCTGCTGGTGCTGATCATCTACGTCTGGACGCCGCCCCATTTCTGGGCGCTGGCGATCTTCCGCCGCGACGATTACGCCAAGGCGCTGATCCCGATGCTGCCGGTGGTCTACGGCGTCACCTACACGCGCTGGCAGATCCTGTTCTATACCGTGCTGCTGCTGGTGGTCACCGTGCTGCCCTACATCGCCGGCATGAGCGGCGTGTTCTACCTGGGCGGCGCACTGGTGCTGGGCCTGGTCTTTCTTTGGTACGCGATCCGCCTGCTCAAGCCGCCGTCCGAACTTTTTGCGATGCAGGTCTTCAGCTATTCCATCGTCTACCTGATGGCGCTGTTTGCTTTCCTGCTGGCCGACCACTGGTTGCTGCGCGAGGCCGCAGCCGCGGTCCAGACACTGGAATTCCTGCCGACCTGAAATCCGGCCTCAGCCGGGTGCTTGACTTTTAGTTTTACAGGCGTAAATTGAATAATCAATTACGCGTGTAAAAGGAATGGTCTTGGCCGGAATCTCCATCAGCGACGCCGAAAGCGAAGTCATGAAGGCGCTCTGGGCGGCCGGCGAGGCCACCGCGGAAGACCTGATCGCCGCTGTCGCCGAGCCGCAGGGCTGGGCTGAAGCCACCGTGCGCACCCTGATCAACCGCCTGCTGACCAAGGGCGCGCTGTCGGCCGAACGCGAAGGCCGGCGCTACCGTTACCGCCCCGTGCTCAGCCACCAATCGTGGCTGGCCGAACAAAGCAGCGGCGTCCTTGAACGCCTCTTCGGCGGCCGCGTTGCGCCCCTGGTGGCCCACTTCGGCGAGCAGGGCAAGTTGACCAGGCGTGACATCGACGAACTGCGCAAGCTGATCGCGGAGTTCGACGATGAGCGCTGAACTTTTCGACTGGCTGCTGCGCTCCGCCCTGGCGCTGGCCATCGCCGCCTGCCTGGTAATGGCGCTGCGCCCGCTTTGGCGACGTTGGCTGGGCGCCGGCGCGGTGCTATGGCTGTACC
>NZ_JBAWHJ010000241.1:0-2637 GCF_049593775.1 Dokdonella sp.
CATTCGGCTATGCTGGGTGGAATTGGCAATGAAGCAGTCCATGACTGACGCATCCCCTCCAGCGCTGGCCAACGATATTGCGTCGCCTTTGCGCTCAAGGGCTCAGGAAACCCTGTATCGACGCTCGTATCCGTTGCGGATCCTCGGCATGGGGCTCGCCGGCCTGCCGCTGATCGCGGTCCTGCACGAACTCGACACCACATGGTTCGCCTGGGCCTGGGTAGTCATGATTTGCCTGATCTGGCCCCACCTCGCCTATTGGCTGGCGAAACGAAGCCGCGATCCGTTCAATGCGGAGTTGCGCAACCTGGTCGTCGATACGGCCATTGCCGGAAGCTGCATTCCACTCCTCCACTTCAACCTTCTGCCCTCCGCCATTCTGCTGACCGTCGCGGTCTCCGACAAGATCAGCACGGGAGTCAGGCGACTCTGGGTCTGGTCGCTGCCCGGAGCGGCGATAGCGCTGTTTGCTGTCGCCTGGTTGAACGGCTTCGCGTTCCAGCCCGAATCGAGCATGCGCGTGATCCTCGCCTGCCTTCCGCTCATGATCATCCACACGATAGCCGTGAGTGCGACCAGCTATCGACTGGTGCGTCGAGTGCAGACCCAGAACCAGCGACTCGAGGAACTCAGTCGCGTGGATACACTGACAGGCTTGTTCAGCCGCGGTCATTGGGAATCGCTGGCAACCGCGGCGCTGCAAGTGCACGAAGACAGCATCGGCTCCGCCTTGATGGTCCTCGATATCGACCAGTTCAAGGAGATCAATGACCAGTACGGACACGCGGCAGGAGACGACGTGCTGCGAGGCATTGCCGACCTGATCCGTCGCAACAGTCCGGCGGGCAGCCATGCCGGCCGCCTTGGTGGTGATGAATTCGCCGTGGTCATGCCGTTTTCGCTGGAAATTGCCGAATCCGCAGCAGAACGCATTCGCATCGCTGTCCAGGCACTCCAGTTCAACAACACGCTTCCGCTGCGTTGCACGGTAAGCATCGGCATCGCCGGCAAGCCTGACGTTGGCGCGGACCTGCGCACCTGGATCGAGAGTGCGGATCGCGCCCTGTATCGTGCCAAGCAGGCAGGACGCAACCGCGCGGCGACAGCCTGACCTGCAGCACTCAGGAATCGAAAAGGTTGCCCTGGCGAATTACGGCAGCGTCGACCAGACGATCAAAACCCTCGTTCAAGAACACGACACGATCACCGATCGCGAAATCGCGCACGTTGGCATCGGGCTCAACGACTGCACCGGCAGCTCATGGCCAAGCACCACCGGCAACGTCCACGGGCGCGAGCCATTGATGACCAAAAGGTCGGAATGGCAAAGCGCTGCCGCAAGTACGCGCACGCGCAGCTCGCCCCATTTCGCGGAGTACCGCTGCACGCACTCTCATTGCGCATGCTCCGTTTGCAACGTGGTGAGCGCAGCACGCAGACGTTCCGGCATCGTCGTCGCCGTTCTCGATTTCCGATCGACGAATACATGCACGAACCAGCCTGCGGCCAGGACATCATCTTCGCCCGGGCGAAACAGGCCAATGCCATAGCGCACGCTGGAGTTTCCCAGATGCTCGACACGCAGGCCGGCTTCGATGATTTCCGGGAACGCAAATCCGCCAAGATATTTGCAGTGCGACTCCGCGCAGACACCAATCACCGAGCCTGCGTGGATATCGAGCCCGCCCTCGGCAACCAGGAAGCTGTTGATGACCGTATCGAAGTAGCTGTAGTACTCGACGTTGTTGACGTGGCCGTAGATGTCGTTGTCTTTCCAGCGCGTGGTAATCGGGACGAAATGCGCGAATTCTCCGCGGGCATTCATGGATCCGCTCCAGGCTTCGCTGCATCTCTCGCTTCCGGATTCGCTTCCCCGATTGCAGCTTCCGTGGCCGATTCCTCTCGCTCAAGCCCGACCAGCAGCAGGCTGGCCGTGATGCCGATAACGAGACCGATCCAGGGTTCAAAGAAGGCCAGAGCCACGCCAATCAGCAATGCCGTACCGCGTGATGCATTGGTCTTCGGAATCGCCATGGCGATATAGGCGCAGGCGAATCCGGTCAGGATCAGGGTCAGCGACAAGGCAATGCCGAGCAGCGGCTTCAACCCGGTCAGAAGCGGCAACAGGAAGTAGATGAAAGGCAGACCCATCAGATAGTAGGAAATCAGGCCGCTGTTGAGGTCCCGCATGGACCGTGGCCCCTGCTTCCAGCGCTGCACGATGACCACGTGCACACCGGTCCAGAGCATGCCCTGGGTAGTGAAGAACGGCGCGACCAAGGCCGAGATCGCGTTGCGGAATCCCAGCGCGAGGTGGGAACGACGGATATTGATGTCGACCGGATCATCAGGGCGCGAGGGTCGTGCTTCGCGTAGCACTTCGGTGCCGGTGACAATGTCGCCGAACTGGATGATGTAGGTGATCAGCACCAGCGGAATGGCGTGCAGGAACATCGATGCGGTGGGCCATCCAATCGAGAAAGGCGACATCTTCGCAACGGTCTCACTGACCGGAGGCACCAGCCAGCCCCACTGGATGTCGTAGTGCACCTCGCCCACCAGGGGACCGACGACGGCGGCGACAATGAACCCCGGCAACAGGCCCAGTGCGGCGAGCAGCATCAGGCTGCTGTACCT
>NZ_JBAWHJ010000242.1:0-3250 GCF_049593775.1 Dokdonella sp.
GCTGGCATGTGGCAACTCATGGCCCGAACCGCCACTGCACAAGGGTTGCAGGTAGGCAAGGTTTACGACCAGAGACTGGATGCCATTGCTTCGACGCGTGTTTCACTCGAACTTGTTGAACGCTATGACCGGGAGTTCGGCGACTGGCGATTGGCCGTCATGGCATTCAATGCCGGCGAATACCGGGTGAAACGGCAGCTCGGAAATCAGTCAGCATCGAGCCTGGATGCAAAGGAACTACGGCAGCTCAAGCTGAGCCAGACTACCCATCAGCACCTCACGCGTTTGCTCGCAATGTCATGCATCGTCGAGAGACCGGAAATGTTCGGCGTTGATCTGCCGGCTCCCGAAGAGGTTGATCTTCTCGAGAACCTCGAGCTCTCTGCACCCATCGACATGCGTGTGGCGGCCAATTTGCTGGGCATGCCCGTCGACGAATTGCGCAGGTTCAATGCCGCCTGGAGAGCTGACATTTCACGCATCGGCCCCGTCGAAAGACTGCTGGTTCCTGCGCCACATGTTGTCCGCTTCGAGGAAGGTCTGCGCTCCATTCCCGAGGACAAGCGTGCGGCCTGGCACGAGCAACGCGTACATGCCGGAGACACGTTGGCGTCCTTGGCCGAAGGCGTTGGCGTGAGCGAGTTGGCGCTGGCCAAGGCCAATGGCCTTGGCGCTGACGCTGAGCCCAAGTCACACAGCCTGCTTCTGATGCCCGGGCAGGGTTCAGTTGTGATCGCCAGCGCCCACCCGGAAACCCATGTCGTCAAGCAAGGTGACACCCTCTCCGCAATCGCGCATCTCTACGGCGTGAGGGTTGGTCAACTGCTTCGCTGGAACAATCTCGATCGAAGCTCAATATTGCGTCTGGATATGCAACTGCAGCTCCATGCGCCACAGTGAAGCTCAATCTTGCGCCTGGATTTGCAACTTCAGCTCCATGCGCCACAGTACTGAACTCTACCCCGCCGGCGACTCGGTTACACTGCGCGAAATGACTGGCGGACTATCGAGGGCGGCGACGCGCTCATTCGCCTGGCAATCCATCGAAGGGTATTGGAGGAAGCATGGGATTTCTGCACGGCAAGCGCGCGTTGATCATAGGTATCGCCAGCAAGCGCTCAATCGCCTGGGGTATTGCCGAAGCAATGCACCGGGAAGGCGCGGAACTCGCGCTGACCTATCAGAGCGACAAACTCAAGAGTCGCGTCGAGGATGCGGCCAGCGAGTTCAATTCAGACATCGTGTTGCCACTGGACGTGGCGGACGATGCGCAAATTGAAAAGTTGTTCAGTGACCTCGGTGCTCGCTGGGACGGCTTCGACATACTCGTCCACTCGGTCGGTTTCGCGCCAAGGGAAGCTCTGCAAGGCGGGTTCCTCGATAACCTGACGCGCGAAAATTTCGCGATAGCCCATGACATCTCGAGCTATAGCCTTGCCGCACTGGCCAAGGCCGCAAGACCCATGATGCAGGGGCGCAATGGATCAATCCTGACCTTGAGCTACCTGGGTGCCGAACGATCCATGGCCAACTACAACGTGATGGGCCTTGCCAAGGCCAGTCTCGAAGCAAATGTGCGCTTCCTTGCCTACAACCTCGGGCCGGAAGGCACGCGCGTCAACTGCATTTCCGCTGGACCGATCAAGACCCTGGCAGCTTCAGGCGTTGGCAATCTGCGCAAGATGCTTGACCACGTCGAGGCGAGTGCGCCACTGCGCCGGAACGTGACCCCGGAAGAAGTCGGAAACGTTGGTGCGTTCCTCTGCTCGGACCTTGCTTCGGGTGTTACCGGCGAGATCACTTACGTCGACTGCGGTTACAACACAGTCGGCATGACCGGTATCGAATAGCAGGTTCGATGCAGTTGGGCATCTGTAACCCGATGCCCATCCATCCATTGAAAAGGGCCGCGATGCGGCCCTTTTCTTTTGCAGCCTGCCAGCACGTTCCTTGTTACCAGCGTTCCTCGGAAACCTGGACATCCATTCCGGCCCTGAGTGCCGCAACAAACTCCCTTGCTGCGGAATCCGCATTGGCCTGCTTGATCGTATTGCGCGCAGCTTCACGTGTCGGCTGATCCGCGGCAGCGGGATCGGCGTCGGTCACGCCGTCAAGGGCGAGCAAAGCGAACGAGTCCGCACCAAGCTGGACCAGGCTGAACTCCGGCTTCCCTTCCGCCGGCCGGGGCAAGGCGAACGCCGACGAAACCAGTGCCTGATCCACGTTGATCGCGCTGCGCCCAACACCCTTCTGCTCCTGAACCGGCAGCGCCAGTTCCTCACCGATGGCTGTCAGTGACTCGCCCTTGCCAAGGCGTGCGAACAATTCATCCGCCCGCTCCTGAGCGAGGTTGCTGATGCGCTCGGCAATCACTCGCTGCTCTACATCGCTGCGCACTTCCTCGATGGGCTTCGGTGTTGCGGGCTTGTGCTCGCTGACGCGTACGATCGCCAGATGATTCGGGCCGAGCTCGACCTTGTCTGAATTGTTCCCCTGGACCAGGACAAGATCGGAAAACGCCGCTGCCACGACTTCCGGGTTGCTTGCAAGGCCTTCGCCGCCAGCGCGTGAAAACAGCGCGGTCTTCTTGACCTCAATACCCAATTCCTTGGCTGCCGGAGCCAGCGAGGTGGAATCCTCGTAGGTCAGATCGATCAGGCGGCCAGATTTGTCGTTGTAGGCGCGCTCGCGTTCGGATTCGCCATACTCGGCAGCCAGTTCTTCCCTGACTTCCTCGAAGCTGCGAGTCTTTCCAGGTCGAACCTCTCGAACTTCGATGACGTGGTATCCCTCGGAAGAAAGTACAGGATCAGAAACCTGACCAGCCTCGAGCGCATACAACGCCTCTTCGAAAGCAGGATCGGTCATGCCCTTGTCCAGCCAGCCGAGATCACCGCCAAGCGCGCGCGAGCCCAGGTCGGCCGATTCGGTTTTGGCAAGCTCGGAAAAATCTTCTCCCGCATTGATCCTGGTGACTAGCGATTCAGCCGCTTCCAGTGCCTTTTTCTGTTCGTCAGGTCCGCCATCACCTTCAACCTTGATCAGGATATGCGATGCAAGCCGCTGTTCGGAGCTCACGAAGCGTGACTGCTCCTTCTCATAGCGATCCTTGAGAGTGGCCTCATCGGCAACCAGCTGCACGTCCATATCCTGCGCATCAACTTCCACGTACTCGAGAGCAACCAGCTCCGGATTCATGTATTCCTGCTGGTGGGCCTCGTAATAGGTCGTGATTTCTTCTTCCGTCACC
>NZ_JBAWHJ010000243.1:0-2074 GCF_049593775.1 Dokdonella sp.
CCCCGATACCTGGCCGGAAGGAACAGCGACAGGGACGCGCCCAGCGCTTGTGCGCGCGGGCAGCCGAACAAGCCTTCGGCAGCGGCATTGAACAAGACGATCCTCTGCTGTTCGTCCACAGCGATAATGGCATCGAGAGCCGACTCGACCATGCCTGAGAGGCGGGCTTCGGTCTGGCTGAGCCCTTCATGGGCACGTTCCAGTTCGGCGCTTTTGTCGGCGAGTTTCCGGATCAGGGTCTCGCTGTACTGCTTGAGCACCGGGGTCTGCAGTTCCGCGGCATCCCCGGGCACGATGGGTTGCCTGACTTTGCCAGCGGCGGCGTGCAGCGCAGCCATGAGGGTTTCTACCGGCGCGGGCTTCGCTATATAAGCATCAGCACCCGATGCAAGTGCGAGTTCGCGGTCGGCCGGGGAATTGTAAGTACTGGTATAGAGAAGAATGGGAAGTTGCGTGTAGCGCCGGCTCTGACGGACCTCCAGACACAGGCGATAGCCATCCATGCGTGGCATCAGGATGTCGGAAATGACGCCCGAGATGTCTTCTTCCCGGTCCAGCAAGTCGAGGGCCTCAACGCCGTTGCTGGCCTCGACGACCTCATGCCCTTCGGCCTCGAGTTGGGCCCGCAGCACGCGCAGGTTGGCCGGATAGTCGTCGGCAATCAGGAGCTTCATGAAGCGCCGTTCCCGACAAGATGGGAAAGGACCGTCAGTGGTAGCTGGCGTGTGTCGATCGGTTTTGTCATGTAGCCGTCACAGCCGGCGTCGAGGGCTCTCTTCTCGTCGGAAAGCATCGCGAAAGCCGTAAGCGCGATCACCGGGATCGTGCGCCAGCGCGGATCGGCCTTCAGCTTGCGAGTCAGGCTCAGCCCGTCCATGCCGGGCAGGGCGATATCCATGAGAATCAGATCCGGAATTGTCTCGTGGAGATATTCCAGCGCACTCTCCGCATCGATCGCCGCATCCACCTTGTGTCCCTCGATCTCGAGCACACTGCGCGCGAGCTTCAGATTGACCGGATTGTCATCGACGATGAGGATGCAGGCACTCATGAGGCGGCACTCGGCAAGGGCAATTTGACCGTCACGGTGGTTCCCTTGTTGACAACGCTGTCGAGCGCAATCGTGCCGTCCTGGATCTCGACCAGCTTGCGTGTCAGCGCGAGTCCAAGTCCAGTACCCTGTGAGCGCCGCGCGGTATCGCGCTCGACGCGCTGAAATTCGACGAACAGGCATGCGAGATCCTGCGGCTCCATGCCGATGCCGGTATCGAACACACGCAGCACCAGACCTCCGCTGGCGTCTTTCGTTGCATGTATGCGCACGTGTCCACCCGGCTCCGTGAACTTGACAGCATTGCTGAGGAGGTTCAGCAGGATCTGCTTGAATTTGTGGCGATCCAGACAGACGCTCGAGAGCATCGGTTCGATCTCGGTTTCCAGCACGATGCCCTTTTCCTGGATCAGCGGCGAGAGGACGGCACAGACCTCCGTAACGGTCGTTGCGAGCTCGAAGAGCTCGGCGTGAACCTCCATCTTTCCAGCCTCGATCTTCGAGAGATCGAGAAGGTCGTTGACCAGGCGCAGCAAATGACGCCCGCTGTCGAGAATGTCGCCAATGAATTCGCGCTGCTTGGCTTCGAGCGTGCCCACCTTCCCATCCACGAGCAACTGTGAGAAGCCGATGATGCCGTTCAAGGGCGTGCGCAATTCGTGCGACATGTTGGCCAGGAACTGGCTCTTGAGCCGGTTCGCCTGTTGCAGGGAGGCTTCCACCCGTTTGCGCTCGCTGACGTCGCGGATCGCACTCGACACGAGCAGCCCATTTTCCGTTTGCAGTGGACTGAGGCTGATCTCGACCGGGAACTCGCTGCCATCCTTGCGCAGGCCATGCAGTTCGAGTCCGGCACCCATGTTGCGTGGTCGAGGCTGACCGAAGAATCCGGCCCGATGGCCCAGATGCTGGCCCTGGAAGCGCAGCGGCACGAGTTTCTCGATGGGCTCGCCAAGCAATTCCTCGCGCGTCCATCCGAACAGGCGCACTGCCTGGGAATTGGCCAGTACGATGCCTCCGCCA
>NZ_JBAWHJ010000244.1:0-13627 GCF_049593775.1 Dokdonella sp.
CAATCGACCGGGCAGCTTCGTCGACGAGAAGGAAACCAGTTTCTATTTCGTCAGCGACATTGGCGTCCACACCCGGGCGTACAAGGACAAGATGTTCGTGCACACCGCATCGCTGAAGACCGGAGATCCGATCAGCGGCGTTGAAATCAGCGTGCTCGACGCGAAAGGCGAAACGGTGGTCTCCGGCGTCGCCGATGAAAGCGGCAATGCGATGCTCGCCTATACCCTGAACGCGCGGCACGTGCTGGTCGCACAAGCAGGTCGCGATGTGTCGATGGTGCCGTTCAACCAGCCCGCCCTGGATCTTTCCGAATTCGCCGTGTCTGGCCGTCGCGAGGCCTGGTTCGATGTGTTCGCCTGGAGTGGCCGGGACCTCTATCGCCCCGGCGAAACCGTGCGCATGTCGGCACTGCTGCGGGACAACGACGGCAAGCTGATCAAGCCGCAGCCGCTGTTCGCATCGCTCAAACAACCTGACGGCCGTCTCTATGCAGAGGCCAGGCTCGATCCTGGCGAGCTCGGCTACTTCGAATGGTCACGCGAGATTCCGGCCGATGCACCCACTGGCCGCTGGCAAGTCGAATTCCGGCTGGATCCGGCCAGCAAGGAAGCAACCCAAAGCCTGACCCTGCGCATCGAGGAGTTCCTTCCCGAGCGGATGAAACTCGACATCGGCAGCAGTCAGGAACAGCTCGAATCAGGCGAAGCCCTGACAGTTGAAGTACAAGGCGACTATCTCTACGGCGCTCCGGCTGCCGGCAACCGTTTCACCGCGCGACTGACCCTCAGTGCCGACGTGCATCCGGTCGATGCGCACAAGGACTACTACTTTGGTGACCCGCTGATGGAGTTGCCGAAGGAGGCCAGGGATGTCATCGACGGCAAGCTCGACGACAAGGGACACCTGGCTGAGAGCATCACCCTGCTGGAAGACGCCAAGCCTGCACCCGTCGCTGCGGTACTGTCAGGCAGCCTTTACGAGACTGGCGGACGCACCGTGACCCGCACTCTCACGCGTACGGTCTGGCCGGCCGATGTGCTGGTTGGCATTCGCCCGTTGTTTGACGTCAAGGAAGGTGCAAGCGCCAATGCCAATGCCGGGTTCGAGCTGATCCGCAGCAACGCAGCTGGCGACCTGCTGGCGGGACAGAATCTGAAGCTCAAGCTGATTCGTGAGCGCCGTGACTACCACTGGGTCTGGGAAGCCGAAGGCGGCTGGCGTTTCAACTACACCGAACGCTACGAGAATGCCGAAACCCGCGAGATCAACATCGAGGCAGGCAAGGCAAGCCGCTTTGACGTACCGGTCGAATGGGGCGGCTATCGCATCGAGGTCGTCGATCCGGCCACCGGCTTGACCTTGCGGTTTCCGTTTACCGCCGGCTGGAGCTGGAACGATGACAATCGCGGAGGCGAAGCACGTCCGGACAAGGTCAAGCTGTCGCTGGACAAGAAAAGCTATCGTGCTGGCGACACGCTCAAGGTCACGTTGACGCCGCCGCATTCCGGACCGGGCGTACTCATCGTCGAGTCCGACACGATGCTGTACACGAGAAACATCGAAGCCAGGGCGGGCAGCGTGTTCGAAATTCCGGTTACCGAAGCCTGGGAACGCCACGACATCTATCTCACTGCCCTGGTCTTCCGTGGCGGCTCGGCTGCTGAACGCATCACACCTGCGCGTGCAATTGGCGAAGCTTTCATCCCCATGGATCGAAGCGCACGCAAGGTGGACGTACACATTGAGGCAACCGAACTGATGAAACCGGAAACAGAGCTCCCGGTCACCATCAAGGTGCCGAAGCTGGCCGGCAAGAAGGCGCAAGTCACGATATCGGCAGTCGATGTCGGCATCCTCAACATCACCCGTTTCGCCGTACCGGACGCAAACAGCTGGTTCTTCGCCCAGCGTCGCCTCGGCGTGGATGCCTATGACCTCTATGGACGCGTCATCGAGAGTTTCACCGGCAACATGGCCAAGCTGCGTTACGGAGGCGACATGGCACTGGATGCCCTGCCCCAGGCCCGACGACCGACGGCCAAGGTGCAAACCGTCGATCTTTTTGCCGGCCCGGTCGCGCTCGATGCGCAAGGCAATGCAACCGTAAGACTCATGGTTCCCGATTTCAACGGAACCCTGCGGGTCAGTGCGCTCGTCTTCAGCGACGAACAATTTGGCAACGCTGATTCCGAAACCATCGTTCGCGCCGATCTCGTCGCCGAGATCAGTACGCCGCGGGTCATGGCGCCTGGTGACAAGGCCATGCTCTCCCTCGACCTGCAGAATTTCTCGGGCGCCGAACGCGAATTCAGCGTGACGGTGGAAGCCGACAAGCCACTCGCAGTCAGCAAGGGAGCGCGCAAGCTGAAACTGGCGGACAGCGCCAAGACCACGCTGGAGTTCCAGCTCGACGCGCTGGAGGGATTCGGCGTCGGCAAGATCCGGGTCAATGCGGAAGCCACCGACAAGGTTGATGCTCCGATCAGGATAGAACGCGAATTCGAGATGGTCGTGCGCGCAGGCTGGCCAAGCGTGCTTCGTTCGGATGCGCGCTCGCTGGACACACTGGCGCCGATCACTCTTGGCAGTGCCACGATGGACGGCCTGATTCCCGATTCGGTAGTGGCGCGCCTGACCCTGAGCAGCCTGCCGCCGTTGCCGTTCAGCGCTGCGCTATCCAACTTGTTGCTCTACCCCTATGGCTGCGTCGAACAGACCACAAGCAAGGGCTTTGCCGCGTTGCTGCTCGACCAGGAAACAGCGGGCAAATTGAATGTCGACGGACTTGATCCAGACACGCGCAAGCAACGTGTCGAGGGGGCGATCGGAAGGATCGCTTCGATGCAGGCGGGTTCCGGCCTGTTCTCGATGTGGGGTGGCGACAGCAGCGTGAACACCTTCATTTCGCCCTATGTCACCGAGTTCCTGCTGGATGCCCGCGATGAGGGGTTTGTCGTTCCGGATGCCATGTTGCAGAAGGCTTTGCAGCGCCTGTCCGACGACCTGCTTTCGGGCGGCCATCCCTACTACAGCTACGACCATTCGGACCACATGCGCTTCGCCGACGAGGCGTGGTCAGCCTATGTCCTTGCACGAGTCAATCGCGCACCACTGGGAACCTTGCGTGCGCTGTTCGACAACGAACGGCAGAAATCGCTGACAGCCCTGCCGCTGGTACAACTCGGCATTGCACTGAACCTGATGGGCGATACAAAACGTGCCCAGCAGGCTATCGACCAGGCATTCTCGATGCAGGTCAAGCGGCCGCGCTGGCTGGGCGACTATGGATCGGACTTGCGCGATACGGCGCTCATGGTGGCACTGGTTGAACGCCACGGCCTGAGCAAGCCGGAGTATGTCGGGCGCGTGTTCGAAGTCGCGCGCGCGCTCAAGAGCGAGCAACGCGAAGCCGAACAATCCTCGACACGCTGGGGCGGCAGCTGGCGGCTCTATCTGAGCACGCAGGAACAAGTCGCCATTGGGCGCGTCGGCAAGATGCTTATCAAGAACGGCGAAGCCCTGGTCTCTGGTGAACTGAGCGTCGGCGACCACAAGACCATGATCGCGCCGGACAGGATCTGGTCGCGGGAATTCATGGCTGATGCCTTGCGCGCCGGCGTTCGCATGGTACCCAAAGGCGAGCCGCCGCTATTCCTGTCAACCGATGTAGTGGGCGTGCCGCGCACGGCACCGCCGGTCGAAGACAGCATGGTCGCGATACAGCGCAGCTATTTCACCCTGGATGGAAAGCCCTGGGTACCCGGCCCCCTCAAGGAAGGTGATGCATTGATCGTCGACATCAAGCTCGAAGCGCGAGAGTCCATGCCCGATGCGTTGCTGGTCGACCTTTTGCCGGGCGGTCTGGAGATCGAGAACTTCAACCTCACGGATTCGAAACAGTGGGCCGACGTCGTGGTGAACGGCATCACGCTGAGCGACCGAAGCAGTGCCGCCGACGTGCAGCATGAGGAGTTCCGCGATGATCGCTACGTCGCAGCACTCTCGCTGGGTCAGGGACAGGAAGCCCACGTGTTCTATCTGGTTCGAGCAGTATCACCGGGCACTTATGGCGTACCGCCGCCGCTGGTCGAAGACATGTATCGACCCGAGATCCGTGGCATCGGGCGCAGTGGAGTGAAGAGCATCGAGGTTGTGCAGCCTTGATGACATTGCTGCAGGGAATCTGATTCCTTCATCCAGGAAGCGGCTTCGTCCGCTTCCTGGCATATCCCCGAAGCAGATCGATGACTTCATTGGCCAACAAGAACATCGAGCCATCGAGCCAGGCACCGCGCCGACGATGGTGGAAGCCTGTGTTTGCAGCGCTGTTCATCCTGGTTGCCCTGGTCCTGATTCTTGATCGCCTGTTTCCTCTGCCCCTTCCCAATCCGGGCCAGGGCAGCACGGTGGTGGTTGCTCGCGATGGCTCGCCCTTGCGTGCGTTCGCGGATGCCGAAGGGATTTGGCGGTACCCGGTTTCCGTGGAGGAGGTTTCGCCGCTCTACCTTGAGGCACTTGTTGGCTACGAGGATCGCTGGTTCTGGCAGCATCCGGGCGTCAACCCCCTTGCCGCGTTGCGCGCACTGGGACAGATGATCTGGAATCGACGTGTGGTGTCGGGCGGCTCGACCCTGACCATGCAAGTCGCACGCATCCTCGAACCGCATTCGCGCAGTGTCGGTGGCAAGGTTCGGCAGAGCCTGCGTGCCCTGCAACTGGAAGCACATCTGTCGAAAACCGAGATCATGAACCTGTATCTCGACAATGCCCCGTTCGGGGGAACGCTGCAGGGTGTCGAAGCTGCGTCGTGGGCGTATCTCGGTCATTCCGCCAGTCGACTTTCCCATGCCGAAGCAGCCTTGCTCGCGGTACTCCCTCAAGCACCCAGCCGGTTGCGTCCGGATCGCGAACCGGATGCGGCCCGCGTTGCACGCGACAAGGTACTCGAGCGCATGGCCAGCCTCGACGTATGGACCGCTGCCGAGGTTCAGGATGCACGCATCGAACACGTGGTCGCCCGCAGCCTGAAGCCGGCGCTCAGTGCAGCCCTGCTCGCCCGCCGCCTGCATCAGGCCCAACCACAGGCCAGGCGCATCGAGACAACCATCGACATTGAACTGCAGCGAAGCGTCGAGGCGCGTGTGCGCAATTATCTTGCACGGCTTCCGGAGCGGACTTCAGCAGCACTGCTGGTTGTCGACAACGACGACCTCTCCGCGCGGGCGTATGTGGGTTCGGCAATGTTTGCCGACGAAGCGCGCCTCGGCCATGTCGACATGGTGCGCGCCTGGCGCTCTCCTGGCTCGACATTGAAGCCCTTCCTCTACGGCATGGCATTGGACGACGGCCTGATTCACTCGGAAAGCCTGCTCATCGACGCGCCACAGTCTTTCGGCAACTATCGCCCCGGCAATTTCGACTTGGCCTTCAACGGCCCGGTCGGCGCCGCTGAGGCCCTGCGCCTGTCGCTGAATATTCCGGCCGTGGACCTGCTTGATCGCGTCGGAGCATCACGATTCTCCGCACGTCTGGCCAACACCGGATTGCATTTGCAGCTTCCTCGTGGCGTGCAGCCGAATCTGTCGATCATCCTGGGAGGCACGGGCGCGCGCATGGAAGATCTGGCTGGCGCTTACGCCGCCTTCAACCGCAAGGGTATCGGTGGCACGGTCCGATATACGCAGGACGATCCAATGATTGAACGACGCGTACTTTCCGAGGGCGCAGCGTGGATCATTCGTGAAATCCTCGAAGCCAATCCGCGACCCGGCTATCGTGCCGACACGTTTGACAGCGGATCCCGTCCCCGGGTCGCCTGGAAGACAGGCACGAGCTATGGATTTCGTGACGCATGGGCGATTGGCGGAACGCGCCACTACACGGTCGCGGTCTGGATCGGACGTCCTGACGGCACGCCACTACCGGGTCAGTATGGCGCGGTAACCGCGTTGCCATTGTTGTTTCAGGTTGTCGACAGCCTGCCACGCCAGGCACTTTCTGCCGTGCCAGAAGCTGCACCCGGCAGCGTTGAGGAACGCGAGATCTGCTGGCCTCTTGGCCTGGCATACGACGAGGCAAATGCGGAACTTTGCCAGCAGAAGCACGATGCCTGGGTTCTTGATGGCGTCATTCCACCGACACTTCCCGAACGTGATGCGAAAAACTGGAGCGGCGGGGTCGTCAACGTGCGAACCGACGTCAGCAGCGGCTTGCGTCTCAGCCAGGGCTGTTCCGCCAGCGAAGTGGGCGAAATCAATATCCCGCGATGGCCATCGCTTGCCTATCCCTGGCTTTCGCGCAAACAGCGCCAGCGATCGAGCCTGCCGGCACTCGCGCCGCAATGTGCCGAGGATGGCCTCGAGACTCTCCAGAGCCTGCGCATTGATGGTATCGGCGACGGAAGCAGCGTTGCGCGGGCCCCGAACAGTGACAAGCCCGCCCTGGTCAGACTGCGCGCGCTCGGTTCGATTGGCGAAGTCGCCTGGCTCGTCAATGGACGCCTTCAGACTACGACCACGGGCTCGGAATCCTGGGAGCTGTCCTTCCCGGAAACAGGCGAGCAGACCATCACTGCAATGACCGATGGCGGACGCTGGGCGCAGGCAACGATCAACGTGCTGCGCTAGGACGAGATTCGCCAAGAGCACGGAATGCTGCCAAATTCCTCCATCCGCGCGAAATACGGCTGCGACTCCCTGAAACAACGAGATAGCGCTCGGCTTTCAAGGTGCGCGGAACGTGGCGAAGCGGTGAGCGTGCCGCTTTCCATTCCAACTGGCGGCTACTTGATCCTTGCCAAGGATCCCGCGCAGAGCAGCAATCGCTCGCATGCCCGCGTAGAATCTCCACAACTGATCCAGGAACTTCGACCCATGCCCTCTTTCGATATCGTATCCAAACTCGATTCGCATGAAATGACCAATGCAATCGACCAGGCCAATCGCGAACTGGAAAAGCGTTTCGATTTCAAGGGAAGTGGTGCGACGTTCGAATTGACCGATGGCGTCGTCGTGCTCAAGGCCGATGCGGAATTCCGACTCAAGCAGATGCAGGACATCCTGCTGCAGAGACTCACGGCACGCAGCATAGACGTGCGTTGCGTCGATATCGCCGAGCCCGAAGTCAATCTCGCCACGGCACGTCAGAACGTCACTCTCAAGCAAGGTATCGAGCAACCGCTGGCGAAGAAGATCATCAAGCTGATCAAGGACTCCGGCAGCAAGGTCCAGGCCCAGATCCAGGGGGATCAGTTGCGCGTCACCGGCAAAAAACGCGACGAACTGCAAACGGCGATCGCCCTGTTGCGAGCCAGCGACATCGAGATGCCACTGCAGTTCGAGAATTTCCGCGACTGAATCAGCGGCCCGGCGGTTGCATCCGGTGTACGACCAGGCGGGAAAGCAATGAACGCAGGGCTAGTGGCTTGAGTGGTTTGTGCAAGAGCACGCAGCCTTCCGCAGCGACAGTCTCGGCGACTGTCTTGCCATGGTCGGCAGTGATGATGACGCAGGGAATCACCTTGGCCCCGTGGCCGAGCGATTCCCGCAGCTCGAGTCCACTGACCTGATCGTCCAGGTGGTAGTCCAGCAGCAGGACATCCGCACCATGCTCGGAGAAAAGCCGCTGCGCCTGTTCGGGCGACTGAGCGGCATGCACCTGCAATTGCCAGCCGTTCAGGAGATCGCACATTGCCCGCAATACTGCGGAATCGTTGTCGACCACGAGAACGCGATGCCGCGGCAATGCCGGTTCAGGCTCGACCTCGTGCTGCAAGATCATCGGTCTGGGCTCGGACAACGGTACCTCGATCGCGAACAGGGTGCCGTGCCCGACGCGTGATTCGAGTCGCACGTCATGTTTGAGGAGACGCGCGATTCGATCCGCGATGGTGAGACCCAGACCCAGGCCCTCTCCGGAGTGACCGAGTCTGCGAAACTCCTCGAAAATCAGCTCACGATCAACATCGGCAATGCCCGGTCCGGTATCCCATACTTCGATTGAGAGGACATCGCGACGCCGCCTGCATCCCAGCAGGATGCGACCCGAGCGCGTGTGACTTACCGCGTTGGCGAGAAAGTTCTGGACGATTCGACGCAACAGCCGAGCATCGCTCCGCACCCAGGCGCGGCAAGGCACGAAGTCGAGAGTCAGGCCGCGATCGTGCGCCAGTACCCCGAATTCCGCAGCCAGTCCGCGCAACCACTCATCAACCGGAAACGCCTCGATGTTCACTTGCATCCGCCCGCCATCCAGACGCGAAATGTCGAGCAGGCTGGAGAGAAGGTTCTCTGCAGAAACAAGCGCTCCGAAAATGTTGTCCACGGACTCCCGATACTCGGCATGCTGCAGACGCTGTGACAAAGCGTGGGTAAACAAGTGCGCCGCGTTCAAGGGTTGCGCAAGATCATGGCTGACAGCTGCAAGAAATCGGGACTTGGCCCGGTTGGCTTTCTCTGCATCCTTTCTCGCCGAGTCGAGCTCGGACGTGCGCTGAACGACGCGCAATTCCAGCGTTTCGGCGATGCGCATCAGCTCCGCTTCATTCCTGCGGAAAGCGGTGACATCGGTAAATGTGGCAACAAAGCCGCCCCCGGGCATCGGATTGCCACGGATCTCGACCACGCGCTCGCCCTGCTCGCCTGGAAACTTTCGTTCGGCCACGTAGGGTGTTCCCGCGCGCATGTGCCTCAGGCGCTTGCCGACTTCATCGCCGACGCTTTCAGTATCGTCGCGATCACGTGCAATGTTCCACCGAACCAGATCAGCTACGGGCACGCCCACGCGCAGAAGCTCGGGTGGATAGCCAAACAATTCGGCATAAGGTTGGTTCCATGCCACCAGCCCGAGGTCCCTGTCGACGACGCTGATTCCCTGACTCATGTTTTCCAGTGCCGCTTCGAGCACGCGCTGGTTGAAGCGCAGATCCTGTGAAGTTTCCCCGACAATATCCGCAACGGTATCCAGTTCCACCGTTCGCTCGCGACGCGCAACCGTGAGTAGCAGCCTCGCCGAAGAAGCACCGATCACCGCCGCAAGTTCGTGCTCGACGGCTGCCACGAGCGCTTCTGAAGCGAAACCCGATGCGTCAGTGCTTTCGAACATCGCCTGTACCTGCTCCTCTGCGAGGAAGCGCAACGAGAGCGCACGCAGATTTTCCACGCCGACGCGTCCCCGCTGACTGGTGCGCGAGCTGTGCGCGAAGCGCGAGTTCGCGACCAGCATCACCACGGCAATATTGGCGGCCAGGCCAAGAACCACGGCACGAGCCAGACGACTCCAGTCGCCCAGTCCGAGCAGGCGATCCGGCGCCAGCCAGTCGATCCCGAAGAGCCCGGTGTTGACCCAGATCCATGAATCAGCCGCCAGTACCGGCAACATCAACGCGTACAACCAGACTATCGACCCGACGACGAGCCCCGCGCTGACCGCTCGAGCGCCCAGTTGCGGGCGGTACACCGCAATCAACACACCGGGTGCAATCGCAGACAGCGCGGAAAAGGAAATTGCCCCGATATCCGCAAGTGCGTCACTGGCCACCAATACACGACTGTAGACCCAGGCCAGCAGGACCACAGCGAGAATGACCAGTCGTCGCTGCAGCAGTACTTCAGCACGAAGATCGCCGACCACCGCGCGCCCCCAACCGGCACGAACGCGCAGCGGCGCTATCCAGTGATTGCCGATCATCAGGCTCAGGGCCAGAGTGGCCACGACGACCATGCTGGTCGCCGCACTGAGCCCGCCAAGGAATGCCATCAGCGCGAGAACGCCGTGTCCACTGGCCAGCGGAAGGGCCAGAACATAGAGATCCGACGGGACTCCCATCGGCCCGAGCATGGCATCACCAGCGCGAGCGAGTGGCAGGATCGGCAAGGCGATCAGCAACATGTAGATCGGAAATACCCAACGTGCGGTTCTTACATGTGTCGCATCACGACACTCGACCACACCAGCGTGGAACTGGTGCGGCAGGGTGAAGACCGCCAATGCGCCCAGCATGATCAGGGTCGTGAATCCGGAACTGCCATCCGAGGGGGTCGGCAACGATGCTGCACTTTCCGGCAACTCGATGCCGAACCAGACCAGCATGCCAAGCGCGAGCATCGCGGCCAGCTTGAACAGGGATTCAAATGCCATGGCCAGCACGAGGCCGCGGTTATGCGCTGTTGCGCTCGCATGCCGGGCACCAAACAGCATCGCGAAAACGGCCATCGCGAGTGCCACCCACAGCGCACTGTCCTGCCAGGCGGATGCGGCAAGATCCTGGCGCCGGACCAGCATGCCGTAACTCATCGCTACCGATTTCAGCTGCAACGCGATGTACGGCACGATACCGATCACGGCCACGGCGGTGACCAGAGCCGCCAACCCCGGGCTTCGACCGAGCCGGATGGCGACAAGATCGGCCAGGGAACTGATGTTGTTGGCGCGCGCGATCTCGACCAGCCGAATCAGCAGGCCGAATCCAAACACATAGATCAGGATCGTGCCGACAAACGTCGGTGGCAGCCACCAGCCAGAACGCGATGCCTGGGTGACCGTTCCGTAGAAGGTCCAGGACGTGCAATACACGGCGAGTGACAGAGCGTAGATGACCGACCAGTGGCGGGCGAAGATCTGCGGCCTGCGATCACCCAGCACGGCTGCACCAAACAACAGGCCCAGCCAGAGCAAACCGGCGGCGAGGATGATCAGATCAGGCAGCATGATCTACCGAGTCCATTCCTGTCGGTGCGGCATGCTGGCAAAGATATCTGGAAATACGGGTATCGCGCTTGAAGCCGCCGCTGGCGTGCCAGGCTTGCCATTCCGTGACAACGCCTGCGATTCCATCCGGAACAACCGTCAGGAAAACATCCGTATTCATCCGTCATCCTCGTCTTGGGTCGAAGATGCGGGGCCTACGGACAGCGCAGTTGCGCCACACGCCAGAAGCGGCTTCAGCCGCGATTCCTCATGGACGCACCAGAGCGCTGATTCGTCGCGTCCCGGCGCTACTCCAGCGGAACTCCGAGTGCCGCGGCCGCGTTCACAAGCCAGCGCAACTGCACGCCATTGCGTGTGTCGTACTGCGAACCTGTATATCCCCACCAGTCCCAGCATGCCTTTGGATTCAGCGGCGCGTAGCTTGCGCGGGTCTGAGGATATAGCACGACGAGCCGCCTGGCGTCGGCCCAGCGGTTGTAGCCGGCCTGCGAGACGAACGCCTCGCCGACATTGGCGGCATTCTGCTGGCAGCCATGAAACGCGACGTGCAGTCCACAGGTTTCGCCATCGGAGCAGGCCTTCGGGATATACACATATCCGGTATCTGCCAGCATCGCATCCTGCGCATCGGGCAGGTAGGCGCTCTGGTTGAACGTCCGCAATTCGCCAGTTGCCACTTCGCCGGCCACGGCCTCGCCAGCATCAAGTTGCGCCAGTAATTCGCCCGCACCGTCGAATCCGCAGGCGCCAATGTACGGGCTTTCACTTTCGTCACATGCCGAACCCGCCGCCAGCGTAGGAAACGTGTGCGCCATGGCTCGTTGCATGTCGGTCACGACGACGGCACCGCCAAGCAACCGGTAGAGCTCGCCACCGGCTGCACTGATGCCCGCTGAAACTGTTGCATCAAGCACGCCATGCATGACAAGGACCTTGTCACCGGCCAGTCCATCGAGTGATGCAATCAAGCCATCGTCAGCACGCGTCCTGGCAATGGATGCCAGATGCGCGATATCCGGCATGTTCTCCGGGTTCGGCCCGAGGCACTTTTTGAGTGCCGTATCGAGATTCCCTTCAGCGCAGGCGTACGGTCCACCCGCGAGAAGGGCGACCCCGGCGATATGGTCGGAGAAAGCCATATGTACCTGGGTCGCCATGTACGCCCCGGAGGAAAGTCCCGACACCGTCGTCCGCGACGCATCCAGCTTGAGTCGTGGCAGATCCGCTTCCGCCTGCCCCGAGGAGCAGGCGGTTGCAACCAGCAGCGTGCTCGCCATCAGGAGGGCGGTCGCAGCCGTTCTTCTACCGGTCAGAGCGAGCTTTTGTGCCTGGTTCACGATCAGAACGAGTAGCGGGCCGTCAACGTGTACTGTCTGGGTGCACCGTAGAAGCCGGTCAGCACGCCCAGGGCGGATTCAATGTTGTATCCGGTTGTCCGGTATTCCTTGTCCGTCAGGTTGCTGCCCTGCAGGGAAAACATCCAGTTCTTTCCGGTGCGCCAGATGACGCCCGCGTTGTACAAGCCGTAGCCTCCCTGGGTGATCGGGTCGGCCAGTCGCGTGACTTCTGTCGTGGCAATGACCTTGCTCTGATAGTTGTAGCCAACCCGGAACGCGAGATTGCCTTCGGCGCCCACCGGCATGTTGTATTCAACGTTGATCGCACCTGACTGCTCCGGCGCGTTGGTGAATTCCTGCTCGTTGGCGATGTTGATGTCGTTCCAGATGTATTCGCTGTAGCTGGTCTTCAGGTAGGCAAGGTAGCCGCTGACCAGCCATCCGGATGCCGGCATCCACTGGTATTCGAGCTCCACACCCTTGGCCGTACCCTGACCCGCGTTGGTGAAGTCACCGAAGAACGCATCATTGACCCCATCGCCATCACTGTCATAGGCAGTGAACACCGAAAGCTGGATGTCCTGGTAGTCGTTGTAGAAGATGGCCGTGTTGAGGAACAGGGTCTGGTTGAACAGCCCGAACTTTCCGCCAATCTCGTAGGCATCGACCTGCTCATCCTGGAAGGGCTCGGCGGATCGCGGCACTGCGACAGCCTGGGCCCGGATGTTGTAGCCACCCGACTTGAAACCTCGCGAGTAGGAGGCATAGACCATCGACTCTGGTGCGATATCGTAGTTGAGCGAGATCTTCGGCGAGGTATTCTTGAAATTGATCGTCTTGTCGAAGTCCGCCGCGATTGCAATCGGAGTGGTGTAGCTGCCGTCCGCATAGGCCTGGTTGAGCACGTCGGCGCGCTTGTCTTCGTCGGTATAACGCAAGCCTAGATCAAGGTTCCAGCGTTCGCCGAGGTCGAATGTCCAGTCGCCATAGACCGCGATGCTGTCGGTGTAGACCGTTCCCTGGGTATCACCGTACAGAAGACCGAAGAAGTTGTTCAGTACTTGCCCGCCGGCATCGCCATTGAAGCTGTAGATACCGAAAACACCGCGAGAGCTGCCACCAGCGTCGTAGTTGAACTGCAGCTCGTTGGTGGTCTGGCTGTCGCTGTAGAAGGCCTTGACGTCAGCTATGGTCGGCTGATTGACGTCGAAGTCGATATTGGTATCGGTGTCCGACGAACGATAGGCGAGGATGTACTTCATCGACCAGGCGTCATTGATCCACCAGTTCGCGGTAGCGGCGTATCCGTGCATGTCGGTGTTGTTGACGTTGGGCATGCCGTTGCGGACGTCATCGCGTGAATCAAGCGGCTCCACACCTGGAATGAAACGGTTGGGCGCGAGCATTTTTGCTCCGCGCACGCCGGACATGTCCTCCATCCAGTCGTAGTTGAATACTACGTCGAAGGACTCACTTGCGAAGATGCCGAAACTCACGCGAGCCGCGTTGACCTGCTTGTCACTGACGGGCTGGTTGGTAACGATATTTTCGCCGAACCCATCGTGGTTCAGCGTGGCAACGG
>NZ_JBAWHJ010000245.1:0-1517 GCF_049593775.1 Dokdonella sp.
CGTTTCCCTGGCATTGTCGGCCAGGGTGAGTTTGCGCGTGCCTTTGCCAAGGGCAAGTGGCTTGTCGGCTTCCACGCGCACGTTGAATTCGCGTTCGGCACCCGAGAAATTTTGCAGATCCAGCGAAAGCATCGCCTTGTCGCCGGGGGCCATCACTCGCGGTGTGCTGATCTCCGCAACCAGATCGGCGCGCACGATCGTTTCGGCATCACTGTTGCCATACTGCTCGTCACTGAACACCAGGGCACTGACGCGCAGGGTGCCATTGAAGTCGGGCACCATCAGGTTCACGGTCGCAGTGCCTTGTGCATCCAGCTCAACCGGGCCGGCGAACAGGTCTACGGTTTGTACCTTGGCTGTCGGGCGTCTGGCCTGGGGCAGGGCATCCAGGGCCATGTCACCGCCGTAGCGCAATTTGGCCATGTTGCCGGTGAAGCTCTCGATGACGCGCCCGTAAAGATCATAGGCATCGACACCGAGTCGACGCTGGGCGAAGAACCACTGGTTGGCATCGGGTACCGCGAAGCGCGTGATATTGAGGATGCCGACATCCACGGCCGATACCGTAACCCGTGCCTTCTTGCCGGCCAGTTGCGGCACCTTGATGGTGACCGGCAGTTCGGTTTCCGGTTTCATCAAATCGGTGGCTTCAAGTTGCACGGCCACCTTGCGATCGCTGCGATTCATCGGGATGAACGCTTCGCCCACGGCGCGCGCGGGCGTGATGCGTTCGGCTGCGGAGCCGCCACGGAAAACCAGGGCGGTGAGATAGATGTCGTGCCGTTCCCAGGCTTCGGTGACCGGAATCTCGAATACACTGCCGGCGCGCGCCTCGATGTTGCGGGTGTAGAGCATGTTGTCGGATTCGACAATCAGCACGCCCGGGCCTGAGTGCGGTGGCGTCAAGGTGACCTTGAGCGTGTCGCCGGCGCGATAGCTTTGCTTGTCCAGAGACAGTTTGACCTTGTCCGGCCGCGCTTCGCCACCACGGTTGTCATCGTTCCAGCTCCAGCCTGCCGTAAACGGAAAACGCATCGTGAGGCCGGTTTCCGGATCGACGACTTCGATTCGATAGCCACCCCACTCGACCGGCACATCAAACCGGGTTGCCTTGCCAGCCTC
Source organism: Dokdonella sp. (assembly GCF_049593775.1). Classification (GTDB taxonomy): domain Bacteria; phylum Pseudomonadota; class Gammaproteobacteria; order Xanthomonadales; family Rhodanobacteraceae; genus Dokdonella. The sequence continues at coordinate 1,123 of NZ_JBAWHJ010000245.1, forward strand.
GATGTTGATCTCGCGGGTTTCCGCGTTCTCGTAGCGTTCGGTGTAGTTGAAATGCCAGCCGCCCTCGGCTGCCCATACCCAGTGGTAGTCGCGACGTTCGCGAATCAGGCTGATCTTCAGATTCTGACCGGCAAGCAGGTCACCGGCGGCATTGCTGCGGATCAATTCGAATCCTGCGTTGGCATTCGCACTGGCGCCATCCTTCACGTCAAACAGCGGGCGTATGCCAACCAGTACGTCCGCTGGCCAGATCGAGCGCTTGAGCGTGCGCGTTACCGTTCGTCCGCCTGTTTCGTACAGGCTTCCCGACAGCATCGCGGCAACTGGAGCCGCCTTCTTTTCTTCGAGCAGGGTGATGCGTTCGCTGAGATGTCCCTGGTCATCGAGTTCGGCAT
>NZ_JBAWHJ010000246.1:0-7056 GCF_049593775.1 Dokdonella sp.
GGCGGCGCTCGGGCGCCGCCGCTATTCTGAACTGCTGATCAGGGCCGATCGCGGGCTCGTGATCTGGGCGCCTGGGCCGCCAGTGTGACTCAGGGTGCTACCCGCGGTTGAGCTGTGGCTGTGGTTCAACCCTGCTTGACGCCCTGGTTCTTCATCGCTTCGAGGCCGCCAAGGTTGAGCGAGGAGAGCGCGGATTTCAGGATGTTCATGTCCAGGCCTTCACCATTTCCGCTCAGCTTCACCGAGAAGCGATCGCCCAGAATGATGCCGAATTCGCCGTTGTTGCCGTTGTTGTCCCACCGTTCGTTGATCAGGCGGCCGTCCTGCTTGTAGGTCTTTTCGTAGCCGTAGTCGGTCTGCTTGTCCGATTCGACATTGGCGAACCCGGCCAGCGCCATGATGCCCTTGGCACCGCCCATGTCGGTAACTTCCAGTTGAAGGCGGTTTTCGTTGGCATCCCGATAGGTGGCGCGCCCGGTGCTCACCTGGACGCCCATCGCACCACTGCGCTCCACTGAAATCGATTCACGCTTGAAGCCCGCCAGTTTTTCCGGAAGGAACTGCTTGATCGCATCCGGCGGAAGGGCTTCGACCTGGTCGCCGCCCCCCAGCATGGCACCGAGCATCGCGCCGGCAGCCTCGGCCTGCGCGTTGGCATCACCACTGCGCTTGGCAGCTTCGATCTTCTTGCTCTGCTTCTCCAGCTGCTGGCCCATGGCGGCAAACTTGCCAAGCGTGCTATCGGTATCGATCGTCACGTTGCTGCTGCTGTTGCCGTAGTTGATCGCCCCTGCCGTGGTTCCGGCGGCGGTAATGCCACCCACGACCATGCCGACCACGATGCTGAGGACGAATCCGATGATGATCGTGACGATCGTGTAACCCACCGACTTCTCCTGCGGGCAACGCATGGTGTGCGGAAGGCCGAGATAGAGCAGGTAGATGCCATAGGCTGCGCCGGCGAGGACAACCAGCCAGCCGATCCACGGAATCACCGTTGCAACGCTGGCGATCCAGCTTGCGGTATAGGTATAGGCCGCAGCCTTGAGCGCCTGGGTCTGGTTTTTCTCGCCACCGAAACTGGGCGCCAGTGCATTGATGATCATGGCCACCAGATAAACCACGACCAGGGTGAGGCCATAGGCGACGAGCATGCCGAAGATGCCGCTGACAAACGGTGTACGCACGGTCACGCCGAACATGGTGTAGCCGATCACGCTGCCCTTGATAAAGCCGAATACGGCTGGAATCGCGGCCAGGATGAGAATGTAGTTCTTGTACAGGCCGGCTACCGTTTCCGCTTCTGCGGCGATGACGGGCCATTCGGTTTTTGGCGTCAGAAGTATGCCTTTGACGCGAGCAATGAGCTTTGAAAAATCCATGGTGTCTCCCCCATTCAGGTGATAGGTATTGCTTCGCAGCAGGTGGAACAGTAAATCATTCCACGTCGATGTGTCAGGCAGGGTAGTCCGTTGCCCCTCCGCCAGCCTGTGAGCCGGTCGAGGCGACCATTGTGACGCGCTTGGCACATTCTGTGCTGCTAAACTAGTTGGCTGTCGCAATTTTCCGGAGTGTCAGCACATGTCGTCCAGCGATCAAGCAACGCAATCCCGCGTGCAGGCCAATGCGGAAAACCGCTATCGGATAGGCCCCGGCGACCTGCCGCTGAGCTGTCCGATGCCTGCAATGACACTGTGGAACTCGCATCCGAAGGTGTATTTGCCGATCGAGGAGCAGGGCGGATCAGCGAAATGCCCGTATTGCGGTGCCGAATTCACTCTCGAAGGCTGAGTGTGCATGCAGGTCTGAACCCATAACCCTCGCCGAGGCTTTTTTGTCCGATCAAGGTTCCAATGTGACACAACAGCGCCTTTGCGTGGTCCAGTTGGTACCCGCGCTGGAGTCTGGTGGTGCCGAGCGTTCAGCGCTCGAGATCGGTCACGCGCTGGTCAAGGCAGGGCACAGGTCGATCGTCATATCTGCAGGTGGGCGCCTGGTTGACCGGCTCGAATCCGAAGGCAGTGAACACGTCGAGCTTGCGATCGGGAAGAAGTCGCTGAAGACGCTGACCCTGGTGCCGAAGCTTCGCGCGATCATTGCCGATGCGCGTGCCGATATCGTGCATGCACGCTCGCGGCTTCCGGCGTGGCTGGGTTGGCATGCGCTGCGCGGACTCGATCCGCCGCGTCCCCATTTCGTCACGACCGTGCATGGACTTAACTCGCCGGGCTGGTACAGCAGCATCATGGCGCGCGGCGACCGCATCATCTGTGTTTCCAACCTGGTTCGCGATCATGTTCTGCGGCACTACAAGGGCACCAATCCTTCACGTCTGGTTCTGATACCACGCGGCGTCGATGCCGCGGAATTTCCATTTGGCCATCAACCGGACGATGAATGGCGGGCTCGATTTTTCGAGCAGTATCCGCAACTGGATGGTGCGCCGCTGCTGACACTTCCCGCGCGCGGTACGCGGCTGAAAGGCCACTCCGACGCCATCGAGCTACTGGCTGACCTCAAGGTCCGTGGGGTCGATGCGCGCCTTCTGCTGCTGGGTGCACGTGAGCCAGGCCGTGAAGCCTATGTAGCAGAGCTCGAAGCGCTGGCCCGCAATTTCAACATCGAGGAGCAGGTGGTGATTTCCCCTCCTCGTTCGGATGTGCGTGATGTGATGGCGGTGTCGACCCTGATCCTGCAATTGAGCACGCAGCGGGAATCATTTGGACGCACGGTTATCGAGGCACTGTCACTTTGCCGGCCGGTACTTGGTTACGCTCATGGCGGAGTCGGTGAACTGTTGACGGATCTGTACCCTACCGGTCGCGTTCCTCCGGGTGATCGCGGTCGATTGGCCGAGCGCGCGGCCGAGCTGATGCGTGCCGCACCGGCCATCCAGCCGCTGACACGCTACCGTCTGGCCGACATGCAGGAAGCGACGCTCCAGTTGTACACCGAATTGGCCAGCGAGCCCCGGCGCAGGCGCAGCGATCGATGATGCTGGCCAGGCGGGTGGGACGCAGCGAAGCCGCCGCCTTGCTGGTCGTGCTCAGTGTCCTGGTGCTGTTGCCGATTGGCAGAACGTCCGAGCTTGGCATCGTGATCGGAGCCGTGGTTGGACTGGTGCTGCTCCTGAGACATCGTTTCTCCCCGCTCGCGGACCCCGGGTTGCGACTCGTGCTTTTGCTTTTCGCCGGCTACTGGCTGCCGATCCTGTTGTCCGGATTCGTTTCCGTGGTGCCGCAGAAGACCTGGATGACGGCACTCGAGACGCTGCGATTTCTTCCGTTCGCGCTGTTCGTCGCCTGGGCCTTGCGCCGTTCGTCATCTTGGCCGCCGTTCATGCTGGCCATCGCCGCTGTAGCGACCTTGTGGCTCATTGATGCATGGGTGCAGTTCCTCAGCGGCAATAGCCTCGGGGGCGCGCCCGAGCTGGAGCGCCTGGCCGGAATATTTGGTGCCGACAACCTGAAGCTGGGACCGGTGCTCGTGGTGCTCTCGCCGTTTGTATTGCTGGTGGCTCGTGAACGTGCCGGTCGGGTCGGTTTGTTGCTGGCCTATGTGTTGGTGCTGGTGCCGGTGCTATTGGCCGGTTCACGTGCGGCGTGGCTCTCCTACGCGCTGGTCAGCGTGGTCTTCGCATGGCGCGAGACGAAGAGCCTGCGACGATTCCTCCCCTTGCTGCTCGGCATCGTGCTGGGCATTGCCCTCAGTGTCGGCAGTGTCTGGAAGGCGTCTGAAGGATTTGATGCGCGCATGGAGCGCAGCCTGCTGGTGTTGCAGGGAACCGAGCACGCATTCGATGAAGCGTCTGCCGGACGCGTGCGCATTTGGAGTGCTGCCATTGCGATGTTCCAGGCGCATCCGCTGGCTGGCGTCGGCGTGCGCGGATTCCGTCATGCCTATGCCGACTACAGCGAAGCAGGTGATCCGTTCGTCGACCCGGTTAGCCGAATCGGTGCCTCGCACGCGCATCAGATCGTGCTCGAAATACTCAGTGAAACAGGTTTGCTCGGACTGCTGTTGTGGCTGGGCGCATTGACGCTTGCATTGCGCGCCTGGTGGCAGGCGGACGCCACGCAGCGCGCACGTGCGTTTGCGCCAGGCCTGGCCTTGGTCGCAATGTGTTTTCCATTGAATACCCACTTCGCCTTCTACTCGGCGTGGTGGGGACTATTGTTCTGGTGGTTGCTGGCCATCTACTGTGCCGCGCTCGCTGTTCCCGCGCAGAAGACTCAAGGCGAAGCCGCCGACGACGGTCGCCGCCAGGATCAGAACCGCCCATAGCAGCCAGCGCTTCCAGCCCTGCGCATCCTTTCGCACCACTGGTTTCTCAATGGCACTTTGACCGGCACTCGTGCGCATCGCGCCAAGTTCTGCCGATGGCGGTTGCCACGATGCCTGTTCACGCAGCTTTGCAATTGCAGTCCCCATCGGGTACTCGGGATGGCGCGCCACCGCACTGCCGACGGCCAGCACATAGGGGCCTTCCCCTTCCGCAAGAAAAACGACGCGCTGCGCGCGGTAGCGCACATCGATCTGCGGTGGGGCGGACAAGGGTGTCGCCGAGTCGATGCGCAACTCGCGGACACGGGCACCTGGCGACAGCAGCATCTCGGGAGATTCGATCAGGTCTTCGCCACGCCGCAATCGATAGGCGACGGTCTGGCCTCGCGAGTTCCAGCGCGTGCTGCCGTCGTTTGCGTCCATGGCCGCCAGTACCTGTACGCGGGCGAGCGCATTTTCTTCTGACAGGCTGATTCGGAGATGGCTGACCGGAAGTCTGGCGGGAAGCACGTACCGGTACTGAACTTCGTTCGATATGGAATCATTGACGGTAGAGAGATGCGTGGCACGGGCCTGCTGCAACGGTAACGGCTTGCCTCGCACGTGGTATTTGCCACTGACCGTAGCTTGCAGTCCGACCAGCTCCACGCCATCGTCCAGGCGAGTCAGCAGGAAGTAGGGAAATTTTCCAGGTTGCAGCCTGATGTCGCGTCGTTCGATCCGGGTGCCATCCTGTTCGAGTGCAACGACCGTGGCGCTGTTCGCGGAATTCATCCAGTGCTCGAGATCGCTGCTGCCGGCGACGTTGAAACGGGCCACGACGTCCGACGTCGGTGACGTCCAGTCGAGCGTAATTGTATCGACCCCGAAATTCAGCGCGCTCGCATCGAGCAGCCATTCGCTGCGTGACTTTCGCACGCCTCTTGCACGCACCTCGACAGGTCGCGGATCGCGCGTCCGGTTGTCCCCCTGGCTGCGCCAGGTGTTGCGTTGATTCGGAACAAGGGTGACCGGCAGATTGAGCAACGGCAGCAAGGCTTCATTGTCCACGGCCGTTGTCGGCACGATCTCGTCCCAGGTGCCTAGCGGCACCGGGTTTCCCGCTGCGTTGAAGATTGCGATATCGCGCAGTTGTTCGTCTTGCGACCAGCGATAGACATCGCCATCCAGCTCGATCAGCCAGGCAGATTCATTGCCATGGGTCTCGATCGGGAACACGGCAGCGTAGTCTGCAGCCGTATCGGCTGCGACACTCTGGGTGGCGATCAGAAGGAAGGCCGCCAGCCGTTTCATGCGGCGACCTCCCGCTCCGCCGTTTTCGGAGGCGCTGGCGCGAGATAGCCAACCAGGGTGCACAACAGTCCGTAGGCGATGAACGAAGCGATGCCAAACAGGTTGCCAAGATGCTGTCGATCGATAAGCAGCAGCTTCAGAAGGACGACCGCCATCAGCAGTGCACTGGCCAGCCACAGCGGCCGGTTGCCGCGCCGCGAGCCAATTACCCAGCCGGCGACGCCGAGAATGCTCCAGACGACGGCCAGGCTGGTTTGCGAGAGGCTGGCTCGAAGTAGGATGTCATTCCACGGGATATCACCCAGATGATGGACGGCACGCAAGGTGGCTGAGGTGATCAGTACGAACCCGGCGATCGCGAGCAGGCTGGGTCGATGCGCGCGAATGCCACTGGCTACATCCGGGTCACGCAATGCAGCGGCGAATAGAGCAAGCGCGGCCAGTTGGAACAGTTCGAGTGGATTGAGGATGGGCAGGTAGGGCAGTGGCTCGCTGTCTCCGGACAGAAGCACGCTGCTGGCGAGCGCGCCGCCGAGAACCAGGGCTAGCGAACCAAGCAGCATGCCGCGATAGCGCGGGAACGCCGCGGTCAATGGTGGCGCGATCCAGCCGGATCGGAACAAGGCCAGTGCGAACAGTCCCAGCAACGGCAGGGCGGCCATGGCCAACTGCCAGCCACCGCCAAGATCGGCATCGCTACCCGCCTCGCTGAGGGCCAGAGCGGAAGCAAGGGTCCAGGCCCAGAACCAGCCGAGATGGGCAGTCGACTGGGCAGCAGAAGCGTTATTGCGAAGGCAGGCCAGGCTGCGCCAGCCCGTCGCGGCAAAGACTGCAAAGGCAATGAGGTTCCAGCCGGCAAAGACCTTGCCATCCATGGCCATCAACAGGCTCAGCGGCAATATCAGCCAGAAAAGGACGCCCGTGGTCATGGCCAGCGCCTGGCGCTGCCAGAAACGAGCGCCTTCAGCGCCCAGCCAGGCAGTGGCTGCGAACAGGACGAGTACTGCGGCGATCTCCCTGCCACCTGGCACGTGGCGGTCGATCTCGAAAAACCATGCGCCGAACCACCATGCCAGGGCCCAGAAGTACAACGGCAGGATCAGTGCATTCGACGCTTCGGCGCGATGATAGAGCCAGGCGCAGGCAAGTCCGGCGAGACAGATCAGCATGGCACCGGCGAAGTGTCCGTTTGCGACTGGCAACGTGTCGCTCGGATGCCATGTGAACGCCAGCACGAACGCGCCCGCCGCCAGCAATTGCAGGGCGAGACCGATCCAGCGTGGCAGGCGACGCTGCTGACGCAGACCAAGCCAGACCAGGGCGGCGCCCTCCAGGGCAAAGATGCATCCGGTCGTGCGCGCCGACAGTGCCAGCGGCACGGCCAGTGTCGAGAAGCCGAGTGCGAGCACCGCGAACGATTCGCCGAGTACGCGCAATCCGGCCCGACGAATCAGCCAGGTGGCAAGCACGAGATAGACA
>NZ_JBAWHJ010000247.1:0-3488 GCF_049593775.1 Dokdonella sp.
CCATGAAGGCGCGGAGAATGCCGTCCGGGCGCCCACACGGATCGAAACAACCGATATCAGAAGCGGCATCCTTCGCGTGGCCCAGCAGCAGATCACGGCTCGAAGGTTTCCGGTCTTGCGGTAAATCTGGGCGACCTTGGTGCGGCGCATCGAATGTGTGCCGTTTGCACTCGGGCCAAGCCGATTGAGGTCGCCCATTCCCGGACCAGGCTGGCGTATCGCAGCGTCAAGATGTGCCGCTTTTCATGGAAACGCCCAGGCCAGAGGTGCTCGGACCCGACCATCATCGGCTCGTCGAGCCAGTCAGCCAGGGACTTCCGCGTTCCCTCTGCAATCTCGAAGCGAACGGGCTGACGGGTCTTGCCCTGTGTGATTGACGTTCGTTCCTCGACCTGGCCAGAGGCGAAGATGCCCGTGACTTTCAACCTGACGGGGTCACGGCCGCGGATGGCGCGAAGATTGGCAGCGCAATGACGGTTCCGCCGTTCCGCCACACGCCATCTCATCGCCGAACCGGTGACGGCACTCCACCATGCCATGCCGCGCTGCCGCAGGTCTGCTCGGAGCCCAAGCCTCCAGCCAATCGCATCCATCTACAGCAGCTTTGCCAATGTCAGACTTGTTTCGTTAGCTGACTTGTAGCCGCAGCCTTCATAGAACTTCTTAGCCGTTTTGGTGCTTTCCAATACGCACTCTCGGACGCCTACCGTGACAGCCGCATCTTCGAGAGATTCGAGAATCGCTTTGCTTACCCCGGAGAAACGAGCGTCAGGTCGGACATAGTTCAGCAGCACTGTTCCGTGGTGATCTATCATTCCAACGCCCACGATTTCATTGGCCCTTTCAGCTACAAGCACAGTTGCATCGCTGCGCGCGAGCCACGTGCGCCACGTCGCTTGGGTTTTGTTGGACAACCACCCAGCAATCTCTCGTGCATCTCCTTCATGATCTGCGACGCACAGTTCGGAAATTGATTTACGCACTACATTGACTGCTGCTGGACCATCGGCGTCACATCCATTTCGAACCATGATTTTCACTTGTCCATCCTTGAGCTTGGTGCAGGCACAATAGAGGAAAGCCGTTGTACGACAACGGCAGCTTCGTCCCGCCCTGCAGTCATTCGACCTTCGGAAATTTGGCGCTATGGTTGAATGGCCGGTCTCGCGATGCTGCAGGGTGGCATCTGATCGGCATGCCAATGTCCGGTGAGGGCGGTCCATATCTGGCGAGCCGATGATAATCTGGCTGAGGCTGCGGTGCATCCGAGGTCGGCAGTGGGTTCCGACGTGTCGGATAGATCGCTATCCAACAGCCTATGGCTAATGTCCCGCTGGAGTATGGAGATCCGCTTTCGGAGAGATACCGAAGGCACGGCGGAAAGCCTGGCTGAAGGCGCTCTGCGACTCGTAGCCCACCGCGTGCGCGATGTCGGCCACTGTCGCGGCGTCCTGCTTGAGAGCGGTTCGCGCCTTTGTCAGGCGCCAGGCGCGCAGGTAGGACAGGGGCGGCTGACCGACCCGGCGGGTGAACTCGGCGGAAAAGGCCGCGCGCGACATGCCTGCGACACCAGCCAGTTCAGCCACGGTCCACGGATGCGCGACATCGCGATGCAGGGTCTGTAGGGCGCGCGCCAGACGGATGTCGAGCAGCGCACCGAGCCAGCTCATTTCTCTGGGACCGACATGCGCGGCATGGGTGCGGATCGCTTCCACCACGAGTATATCGGCAAGCCGAGCGTTGACGATCCCGCGCCCTGGCATGTCCCGCTCGATCTCATTCGACATGAGGGTGAGAAGTGTGGTGATCGCCCCCGAGGTCGACAAGTTCTGCGGAACGAAGATGAAGTCCGGCAACATGTCGAGAAGAAAGTCGGAATTCGCCCCGGCAAAGGTCACCGTCCCGCCGATGGCGATCGTGTCGTCCCCATTGATGCGCGCAACATCCTTCGGCTCGCTATAAAGACTGCGGCCATCCATCGGCGTCAGCGCGGGGTCGCTGGCGATGGCGTAATCGGTGCGTCCGATCAGGCAGACATCCCCCGCCTGCAAGAGTTGTGGGATCCGCCTCGGAACCAGCATCCACGACTGACCCTTCAGAATCGCGACGAATTTTAGGCGATCGGCGCCGGGAAACGACAGCGACCAGTTTCCCGCCGTTTCGATCCGGGTGCGGCGCGTCACGTGCGCGCCGAGTACATCGAGCACGTCCGAGAGCGGATCAAGCGCAGAGCTGGACGGTCGGAACAAATTTTTAGACTTAGCGGCATCGTTCATCTTGCTCTTCTCTCATAGATTCCTCCCGACAGGAACCAAGCTGCCCAATAGGAGCCTCCATGACTATCAAAGGTAAAGTCGTCGCCATCACCGGTGCGAGCAGTGGAATAGGCCGGGCCACAGCGAAACTGCTTGCCGCGCACGGTGCCCGCGTCGTGCTGGGCGCCCGCAGGGAAAGCATGCTTCAAGCAATCGAAGAGGAAATCGCAACGGCTGGTGGGGTAGCCGCCGTCCGGACCACTGACGTGCGTCGACGCAGCGATCTCGAAGCGCTGGTCGCGACGGCGATCGAGCGTTTCGGGCGACTCGATGTCATGATCAACAATGCCGGAATCGGACCAATCTCGCGCTTAGATGCCCTGCGGGTCGACGAATGGGATGCTATGATCGACGTGAATCTGCGCGGCACGCTTTACGGCATCGCGGCCGCGTTGCCGGTCTTCCAGGGCCAGAACTCCGGTCACGTAGTGAATGTCATCTCAACAGCAGGCATCACGATCACGCCGACTATGGGCGTCTATGCCGCCACGAAGAACGCAGTGCGCACCGCGACCGAGGTGCTGAGAAAGGAGGCAGGGCCGAACCTCCGGGTGACGGAAGTCTCTCCGGGCATGATCTCAACCGATTTCGTCGAGGGTATCGCCGACGATCCGACAAAGAAGATGATCGCGGCGCAAGTAGACGAGATCGCGATCCCACCCGAGGCAATAGCGCGTGGAATCCTTTTTGCGCTGGAGCAACCTTCTGACGTGGACGTCGGCAGTATCGTGATCAGACCTACCGCGCAGGGGTGAATTTACAGTGCGTGCTGCAACCCGGACGAAGCGAGGCGCAGCGAACGGCTACATCGTCCGCTTTGCCGTCATTCGACCTTCGGAAATGCAGCGCTATGGTTGAACCGTCGGTCTCGCGATGCTGCAGGGTGGCATTTGATCGGCATGCGAATGTCCGGTGAGGGCCGACACCAGGCGCAACCAGCGCCTGGCATGGACGCCAGGTCAGGGCCGGAAGCGACCTTGGCCACCAGCCTTGCGAGCGCCGTTCGCTGCGCAGCGCACCAACGGCCGGAGTGCGCAGGAAGCTGCCGTCGGTGCAGTTCGATGTTGTGATCACGACTCTCTATCTACATGCGGATGCAGCTGCGGGCGCATATTTCTGCGCTTGACCGTATATGGATGGTGCACGGAAATGCGAGCCCATGATAGCGTGCTC
>NZ_JBAWHJ010000248.1:0-4716 GCF_049593775.1 Dokdonella sp.
CAGCCGCTGCGGCTCCGCCACCGCCACCACCTGTCGCAGCACAACGCGAGCCGGCACCGCCGCCGCCGCCGCCGCCGCCGCAGGGCGAGACTCGCGATGTCGAAGTAGTTACGCCGGTTGCACCGACCTATCCAACCCAGGCCGCGAGGAATCGCGAAGAGGGTTGGGTCGAAGTCGAGTTCACCGTGACCGCGGATGGCGCGGTGCAGGACGCCAGGGTGACAGCGTCGGATCCGCAGCGTGTGTTCGACCGCGAGGCGGTACGCTCGATCGAGCGCACGAAGTTCACGCCCCGACTCGAGAACGGAGTCCCGGTCAGCGCAACGGTTCGCCGTCGCATTGAATTCAAGCTCGGCGGCTGATCCCGGCTGCGCAGAGACACGCGTTCTCTTGCAGCCTGCTCAACTGAGCAGGCTGCGACGCAGGTGCACGAGCATGTCATGCTCGGCATCGTCCCCAACCGGCTCCCTGGTCAGATGCAACAGTTTTTGCGCGGCCGCTTCATGCGCATTTCCGCTGAGGCTGGAAGCCAGTTGACCGGCGAAGTCGGTAAGGACCAGTAATCCGAGTCCGCGCAGACTGATCGAGTCGGCCAAGGCCGCATTGTGGAGTTGGGCGATCGCCTCATTGCGAGCCTGCAATGACCGCAGTGGAAAATAGGTGCGACTCCATGGCCACCAGGATTTGCGGGCCTTGTGCAAGACGTCACGCCGAAACAGGCTCTCCAGCAAATGTCTGCTGACTGGATTCAGGCGCGAGACGAGAAGTTCGATGGCGGCGCCCATTTGCAATCCATTGACCGGCCCGGCCAACACCTGCGCGGCATGCGAGAGCTGTGGGTGGGTCGTCGGGATCAGGGTTTCGATGGCGACATGGCCACCTTTGTAGCGTAGCCGGCGCTGTTCGGCGAGATCGAGGATCAAGGCGGCTGCGGCCAGGGAGTTGACGTCGACGTGCGCCAGCGACGCATCGCATTCGCCTCGCTGCGGATCGATGCACAACAACATGAGTTGCTCGGCTATCAGCACACAAGGCCTCCTGGCAGACAACGAATTCCAGCGATGTAAGCCCATCGCCCGGTTTCGAGCGTGTCGCTATGCTACGACAATCGTGTCAGAGGCGTGAATAGGCCACCAGTGCGCACCAGACGGCTGCCGCGATGGGCGGCTAGTTGCCGCCATTGTTGCGCGCTCTCAGGACGTTGCCGACACCAGCCCAATCCACGGCCGGCAGGCCCAGAAAGCGGTCCAATAGCATCGGCATCAGTCCGCTCGGTGTTGCAGACTCGCAGTTCCAGAGCATGACCACGCCAAATTTATGCTTCGGAAGGAATCCGATCATGGCCCGGTAGCCCTGCACAGCGCCCGCGTGGAAGACCAGTTGCTCACCCTCGTAATCGTAGATGCGCCAGCCGAGTGCATAGCGGGCATCGCCCAGGCGTCCTCTGCGCCAGGGTGTGGAGCGCAAGTCGCGCGGTGTCTCCACGAGAGGCGTTTGCAGTTCAGATAGCAGCGCGTTCGGCAGGACATCCGGGCGACCGCCCATTTGCGCAATCAACCATTGTTCCATGTCGCGCAGACTGGCATTGACGCCAGCGGCGGGAGGCATGCGGTAGTAGATTTCATTGGGCATGAAGGGCTTCCATGTCTTGCCCGAGCGCCGATGCGGGCGCGCCCAATGCGCAGAGGATTCCAGCGCGTCGCGTCCATATGTGGCGGATTGCATGCCAAGCGGGTGGAAGATGCGTTTCTCGACCTCGTGATAGAAAAAATCCCCGGTCAGCGCATAGGTGACGTCGCCTATCATGCTGAATGCGACATTCTGGTAGGCATAGAAGTCGCCTGTGGGACACGACAGCTTTACTTCGCTGAGGCGCTCGACCAGCAGGGGGTAGGGTTCATCCTGCTCAAGAAGGTTGTCGTAGGTATTGTGCGGAAGCCCGACCCGATGACTGAGGATGTCCTCGACGGTCAGGTTCTTGCTGCTATCGGCATCGGCCAGGGCAAATGTTGGCAGGACGTTTGAAATCCGCGTGTCCCAGCTCATCAGCCCGTCTTCGACAAGCAGCCCGGCTAGCGTGGTTGCGAATGCCTTCGAGAGGGAAGCGAGCCGGAACACGGTGTCAGGGCCCACTTCTTCCTGCGTTGCCCAGTTCGCATAGCCGATTCCGCGCTCGAGCATGACCTGATCGTCCTTGACGACAGCCACGGCGAGTCCGGAGACTCGTCCCGACTTCTCGATCCAGTCCACCCAGCGATTGAAATCGTCGGCGATCTCCGCCGTTTCGGTCATGCTGGAAGGGGCGTTGGTCGCAGGCTTTCCGGTGCGCGCCGGAACATTGGTGGGCGTGGGGGATTTGGCTGAGCTACCGGCCGCCGCCTGCACTGCATGGGGCAGACAGGACTGGACAGCAAGCAAGCCAAGGAGCAGGGGGAAGGTTGACGGTTTCAAAACGGGATGCCATGAAGCATTGCTAGCACATGCTATGCTCGAAATCATACGTGGTATTGCGCTGTCGTGGAGAAAAAACCATGAGTTTCCTGATACTTCTAGTCGTCGTCGTGATCTTCGCCTTCTACGCGATCAGCATCTACAACGGACTGGTGACCGCAAGGAATGCGTACAAGAACGCATTCGCCCAGATCGACGTCCAGCTGACCCGTCGTTACGACCTGATCCCGAATCTGGTCGAAACCGCGAAGGGCTACATGAAGCACGAGAAGGAGACGCTCGAAGCCGTCATCCTTGCGAGGAATTCGGCTGTTTCCGACCTTTCCGCAGCCAAGGCGAACCCGGGTGATCCACAAGCCATGAAGCAGCTGGCCGGAGCCGAAAACGCGTTGACCCAGACCCTGGGCAAGCTGTTTGCTCTATCCGAAGCCTATCCGGACCTGAAGGCTAACCAGAACATGATGCAGCTCAGCGAGGAGCTGACCACCACAGAAAACAAGGTTGCGTTCGCGCGTCAGGCCTACAACGATTCGGTGATGAGCTACAACAACGCCCGCGAAGTCTTCCCGAGTTCCATCGTGGCCAACATGTTCAGCTTCCAGGAAGCCCAGTTGCTCGAAATCGATGCGCCGGAAAAACGTGAGGCCGTGAAGGTTTCCTTTACTTGATTGCGGCCACTGGTCGCCTGTCTCGAACGACAGGTGACCGCGGGCCATTGGCAGTGGGGCAACGGCGTTGAACTTCTTCGCCCATCAGGAACTGGCGCGCAAACAGACGCGGCGCATGATCGTCCTGTTTACGTTGGCCGTGATTTGCATCGTGGTCGCCGTCGATGCCGTAATGGTCCTGGCACTTGGCCTTGGGCGCGATGCGCCGGGCGGAGAACTGCGCGTCAACGTGGGTGCCCTGGTGGCGACCAGCGTTGGCGTGATGCTTGTTATCGGGCTGGCGACGCTCTATCGCATCTCTACCTTGAGTGCCGGAGGCAGTGCCGTTGCGCTGCAAATGGGCGCCACTCCGGTTCCGGAGGACACCACCAATTTCGCCTACCGCCGCTTGCGCAATGTCGTCGAGGAGATCGCGATTGCCTCGGGCGTGCCGGTGCCTGAAATATTCGTGCTTGAGGAAGAAGAAGCCATCAACGCTTTCGCTTCCGGCTACACGACGGCAGATGCCGCCGTTACGGTCACCCGAGGCTGCCTGGACAAGCTGACGCGCGAGGAGCTGCAGGGAGTGATCGCGCACGAGTTCAGTCATGTGCTGAACGGCGACATGCGTCTGAACATCCGATTGATGGGCGTGGCGTTCGGCATCCTTGTCATCACCATTGTCGGGCGCAAGATCGCCCAGGTATCGGGGCATTCGCGCAGTCGCGACAGTGGTGGCATCGTCATCCTCGGCGTCGCGCTCCTGGTGATTGGATATATCGGCGTGTTTTTCGCACGCATCATCAAGGCGTCGGTTTCCCGACAGCGCGAATACCTGGCAGATGCTTCGGCTGTGCAGTTCACGCGACAGACCGAAGGCATCGCAGGGGCCCTGAAGAAGATTGGCGGGTTGAGTGAAGGCTCGAAACTGACCCACAAGAATGGCGAGGAAGTTGCCCACATGCTGTTCGGAGATGGCATCGGCTACTCCGCCATGTTCGCCACGCATCCCAAGTTGACTGATCGTATCCGCCGCCTGCAACCGCAGTTTGATCCAACGGAGTTCGAGGAAATCGCGGCAGACTGGTCGCAACCGGTCAGGGTCGGTGATAGCGACGCTGCCAACGTATCAATTTCAGGGTTCGCGCCAGCGCGATCAGCAAGCGTTGCGCGCGCGCAGCACCGTGCTCACGGATTGCCAACGGCTGATTCCGAGTTGCACGTCACGGCCGGCCAGGTTGCCGATCAGGTCGGACACCCGGATACCGGTGACTACCTTGCCGCAGCCGCGCTGAGCATGTCGATTCCGCACGCCCTGGGTGAGGCGGCACATTCACGCGATCAGTCGATGCAGCTCATCTACGCGATGCTGTTGAACGCCGACGGCGAGGTTCGTGCGCGTCAGGTTGAACTGGTTACGCACTACCACGATCCAGGCACTGCAGCAGAGGTGCTAGGCCTGGCCAACGAAGTGGCCGAGTTGCACCCGATGCAGCGACTGCCGCTGGCTGCCATGGCTTTTCCGTCACTGCGCCGACACCCGCGTCCGCAACTTCAGGTGTTCGTGATCGTACTGCGCCAGCTGATCAAGGCCGATGGTCGGGTCACCCTGCAGGAG
>NZ_JBAWHJ010000249.1:0-1538 GCF_049593775.1 Dokdonella sp.
AGACAGATCCATACCTTCACCGCCAGTAACGGCCAGAGCCTATGGTAACGCGTCACTTGTGCTGGTCTCACTGACTCTCACCAGCAGATTGTTCTGATACGTGTCCGCGTGACCAATCTGTGCCCCGAAACGCACGAAGTGGGGATGCCGCATCTTGGAACATTGCCGGCCCGCGCTGAGCTAAGCGTCTGGGACACAGGCATAGGGGCGCGGCGTCTTGGCAGCGGCGGGCCGGGACAGGCCCAAAACAGGGCAAGGTGATCCGGAAAGTGCTTGATTGGCCCGGCGAATCGTAACATGTATAGTTACATGAAACGAGACAGCCGCCTTTCCTCGGTCCTTCACGCGCTCCTGCATATGGCAGAGCATGATGGGCCTATGACATCCGAAGCCATTGGTCAGTGCCTCGGCGCCAATCCTGTCGTTGTAAGACGCACGATGGGATTCTTGCGTGAGGCAGGCATCGTTTCCTCGGGGCGCGGTCATGCGGGCGGATGGCGCATCACCCGTGACCTTTCGGTCGTGACCTTGCAGCAGTTGCACGAGGCTCTGGGAGAGCCTGCGATTTTCGCCATCGGCAATCGAAGCGAAAATCCCTCCTGTCTGGTGGAGCAGTCGGTCAATGCGGCTCTGGAAACTGCATTTGCGGAGGCCGAAGCCTTGCTGCTGGACCGTTTCGCCCATGTAACCCTTGCCGATCTGGCGGCCGATTTTAGCCGTCGCTACGCGGAAATCCACAATCAGAAAGACTGAAAAAATGCATGATGTCATTGTGATCGGGGGTGGGTACGCCGGAATGGCGGCCACCCTACAGCTTTTGCGTGCGCGCAGATCGGTGCTGGTGATCGACGCCGGGCTGAGACGCAACCGCACCGCCAGCCATTCCCACGGCTTTCTTGGGCACGATGGCGTCGATCCGGCGGACCTCGCCCGGACATCCCGAACCCAACTGGAGGCCTATCCGACCCTGACCTGGAGAGAGGGCGAAGTCGCCCGAGCAACCGGAGCCTACGATAAATTCCAGGTGACGCTGACCACCGGTGAAAACTTCGCCGGGCGTCGCTTGCTGTTCGCCACAGGCGTCGCGGATGAGCTGCCGCCCGTGCCGGGCCTGGCAGAGCGATGGGGGCGTTCGGTATTCCATTGCCCCTATTGCCACGGCTACGAATTGAACAAGGGTCAGATCGGCGTCATTGCGACCGGGCCCATGTCCCTGCATCAAGCGCAGTTGCTGCCGGACTGGGGCACGGTGACACTGTTGACCAACGACGCATTGATCGTGGACCAAGACGCTCATGATGACTTGGATCGCCGTGGCGTCAGGGTCGAGGACACTGCCATTGATCGAATCGAAGGCAATGCGGATGTCATCCTGACCGACGGACGATCCCTGAGTTTTGCGGGTCTGTTTACCGCACCTCGCTGTTCACCAGCCAGTCAGGTCGCCGAAACCATGGGCTGCGTCCTGATGGAAACGCCCTTGGGCACTCAGCTCCGCACCTCCGATGAAAAAGAGACATCCGTCCGCGGCGCATTCG
>NZ_JBAWHJ010000250.1:0-6012 GCF_049593775.1 Dokdonella sp.
GGACTGGCTTGCGAATGGTTGATGGTCGATGAAGTGCCGACGGCCGCTGCAGGCATCGTGGTCAATGCCGAGGGCGCCAACCAGATCGTGGTCAACCTGGCCGCCAACGAACACTTGAGCACCACATTTCTGGAAAGCCATGCCGCCCACCTTGCCGGTGCCCGGGTTCTGCTCGTGCAACTGGAGAGCAATCTTGGGGCCGTTCGAAGTGCGCTGGACCTTGGCGGAAAATACGGCCTGCTGCGCATGCTCAACCCCGCACCGATGCACGCCGGGGTGGACGCATCCTTCCTTCGCTGCTGTGAGGTCATCACGCCAAACGAGACCGAGTTCGTTCATTTGCTCGAACGCATCGCCGATCTGCGCATTTCGGCAGTGCAGGTGGCCGACACATCCGATGAAATTTTGCATGGCCATTGTCGCAAGCTGGGTCTCGCAAGCTGCGTGATCACGCTGGGATCCCACGGCTGCTTCATATCGCATGATTCGAGCACTTTGCGCGGCGACGAAAAGCCATGCTATCGACTGCCAGCCGAGACCGTTCAGGCCATCGACACGACGGGCGCGGGAGATGCCTTTAGTGGTGCCCTGGCAGCGTCACTCGCTGACAGGCAAACCCGGTCATTTCGCGATGCGGTCCTCTATGCCAATCGCGTAGCCGCGATGAGTACGGAGAAGCTCGGTGCTGCCGTGGCCATTCCATCGAAGGCCGATGTCATCCAGCGCTTCGGCCAGTAATTCACTGGATCATCGACAATGGCGCTGCAGAAAATCGTCAAATCAACGTCGAGGTGATCTGTAAATCGGGCATCGCTACCGCTCAGCCAACGACGAAGCGATAACGTGATGACGGCCATCGAAACTCGCGCCCTGTTTCGGCTCCTCGGCTCCTCGGCTACAACGTAGGTTGGTGGCGAGCGTAGCGAACCCAGCAACGAAGCTGCAACGCGGGGACAGCCATCGAAACCCGGGCCCTGTTTCGGCTCTTCGGCCACACCATTGGCGCTGAGCGCCAGCAATTCCCAACCCCTGTCGGACCATTCGCAGATCCGAAAGCCGCGCGCAATGTATTTACTACCTGCGACGGCGCCGCGTCTGGCGCAGTCGCAAGAGCGCGCGGCGACGCGCAGTGCGACGCCAGAAGTAGCGCACAACCAGCACGAAGATCACGCCGAGCACGATCATCACGATGGTCTTGCTGCGATGTAGCCAGGTCAGCAGCCATTCGTGATTCTGCGCACCGTAGTAGCCAAGGTAGACCCATACCGGCACGCTGATCAGCGCTGCAAAGCCATCCAGCAGGAAGAAGCGCAGAAACGAAACGCGACCGGTCATGCCGGCCGTAAGAAAGATCGGTGAACGCAGTCCCGGCAGGAAACGCGCGACAAACATCAGGCGATTGCCATAGCGGGTGAACTTGGCCTGCACGCGGGCATAGCGTCGGGGAGTGAGCAGATAGGCAACCCAGCGCAGGCGCAGCGCGCGCTCGCCAAATATGCTGCCTATCATGAACATGATCGAGTCACCGGCCAGCACGCCGACGATGCCGACCGCGCACATGACGTTCACATTGGCATAGCCGAGCCCGGCAATCACACCGCCGGCAACCAGGGTAATGTCTTCGGGAATGGGCAGGCCAAAGCCGCAAATCATGAGCACGACGAAAACGGCCACGTAGCCATTGGCCGTGAAAAAGCTGACCAGGGTGTCGAGCAATGCCATCAGGCGTGCCGTCGGCGCGAACGTCGACGGCGGCTTCCATTGGCAGGCTGTTGAAATTCGCTCGGGCGAGTACGAGACAAGACGAAACGGGCCGGGAAAGCGCTGTTTACGTGCGGCAGGTGAGCATCGTGAGAGGCGTTTCGCTGACGTATCGTACCGAGTGGGTAGAATTTCAACCGTCTGGCAAGGCAACGCTGATCCATTGGCACCAACGTCATCGTATTCAGAAGGTCTGCCAGCCGAGCTGCAACGCGCAGCGAAGCCTGGTGGTCGTGACAAAGCTCGCGGTGCAGCTGACGGCCTTTCTGAACGCCACCGGTTTCGATACAAAACAATCGGATAGGCGACGCTTGTCTGCGCACAGCTCGATGTTGCGCTTCCCTGAGCGATGACCAGTCCGTCTGCGGCAGCGCGCCGTCACCTGCGTGCAAGCAGGTGACGTGACGACTGCGCCACTTGATCAGCGTTGCCTTGATTCGGCGGAATTTCGGATTCAAGCAATCAGGATGGGTAGCGGCTTCCCTTGAAGTTTAACAGGCGACAGGCCCGCTGTAGGGCTGGCCGAGACAATCCGCCAGGCCCTTGCGCGGCACACGGGCTCAAGCAGGCACCACTCACGTTAGAATGCGCGCCCATGCATATCGGCAAAATCCAGATCGAGCCCGCTGTCGTGCTCGCGCCCATGGCTGGCGTGACCGACAAGCCATTCCGTCAGTTGTGCAAACGACTGGGCGCGGGTCTGGCTGTATCCGAAATGACCACAGCCGATCCACGCCTGTGGCAAACCGCGAAGTCGCTGCGTCGTTCCGACCATTCGGGCGAGCCCGACCCGATCAGCGTTCAGATTGCGGGGCACGATCCACAAATGCTGGCGGACGCAGCTCGCTACAACGTCGATCACGGGGCACAGATCGTCGACATCAACATGGGCTGCCCGGCGAAAAAGGTCTGCAATGTCTATTCGGGTTCCGCACTACTACAGGACGAAGCTCTGGTTGCCCGCATCGTCGATGCCGTGGTCAAGGCGGTGGATGTCCCTGTCACGCTGAAGATCCGCACTGGCTGGAATCGTGACAATCGCAATGGTGTGCGCATTGCGCGCATTGCTGAGGATGCAGGGATCGCTGCATTGGCCGTGCATGGTCGCACGCGCGCTGATCTGTACAAGGGCGAAGCAGAATACGAAACCATCGCGGCCATCCGCGATGCCATCAGCATTCCGCTCATGGCCAATGGCGATATCGATTCACCGCACAAGGCCGCACGAGTGTTGCAGGCGACCGGTGCCGATGCGGTCATGATCGGGCGAGCCGCCCAGGGGCGACCGTGGATACTGCGCGAGATCGCCCATTTCCTGGCTACCGGCGAGATCCTCGCCGAACCAGCACCGCATGAAGTGCGGGATATTCTGGTCGGGCATCTTGAGGATCTCTACGCGTTCTATGGCGAATTGCCCGGCTTGCGCATCGCACGCAAGCATCTCGGCTGGTACGCCAAGGATCGCCCGGAAAACGCGGCGTTCCGCAGCGTGGTCAATGGCACCGATTGCGCCGCCACCCAATTGCGCCTGACCCGCGACTACTTTGATCGACTTGCCGAATTGCAGCCACTCGCTGCCTGACGGGCCGTTTCGCATTCTGGTGATTCGTATGAGGCCCTTCAGGGGCGGTGCTCTTGTCTCGGTGTGCGAAAGAGCATCGCCCCTGACGTGCCTTGCGAAAATCTCCTGGAGCATCGCGGCTGAAGCCGCTTCCTACGACAATCTCGTCACGGACGCGATCTTCGATCACTTCCCCGCTTTGCCGCTTCGTTGTTGGTTTCAGCCATGATGCTTTCTGCTACATATCTACCGGGAGAGTTGCGCAATTACATAGAATCTCCTACGGTTTTCAACAGCCGAATGGCTGGTCAGAAACTGATCGGATCGCGCGCGGCTTGCGGGCCGCCCTAGGGCAGAACCTGGAACGGGCAAAGATGTGTCCAGATCTCGCCCAGTTGCGAACCCGCGAAGTTGTGCCCGCCCACGAACAGGGTGAACCAGAGATCGTTGTTCAGGACCCAGCCATTGGCCTGGAAAATATTGCGGTCGCTGATGGCATAGGTTGCCAGCGGGTCACCATTGCCGACATGAATATCCAGCGGAATCCGCCGTGCAGCGGTCGCCACCAGGGCATTGCAACTGGTTGGATTGGTGCAGGCGAATCCTTCAAGCACACCTGCGCTGACCGAATAGGCTGCAAACGTGTCGATCGAGATGGGCGCACCGAAGTCATTCAGCATGATGTCGTGCATGACATGCCCGCCAGCGGAGAAGCCCCAGGCGATGCGGCGTGACTGATCAATATTGTAGGCGGCCTCGGCGTCGGCGATGGCAGCAGCCATGATGCTGTAGTCGCTGGGATTCGGCGGCGGCGCAATCCAGCCACCCGATGCACCGGTGCCCACGGGTGCCACGACGATAAACCCGTTGGCGCTGGCAACCGTTGCCCAGGTATTGCGCACGGACAGCGCGGCATTGTTGGCTGCGCCCGGGCCGGCCTGGCCATGCAAGGCAAGCACCATCGGCACAGGCTGTGTAGGCGAATAACTGGCAGGCACATATAGATGGACTGTATGCGTGCCATAGCCCGGGACAACAACCGATCGCGAAACATTGCCGATGGCCCCGCCGCTACCGCTGGAAGGCAGACGCGTGATCGGCGTCGCCGGCTGAAAGCCATCGACGTAAATGGCATCGGGATGCGCGCAGACCCACGGCGGAAGTGTGCTGGTAGTCGCCGCGACCGCGATCGATATATTTGCACCAGCTATTGCGGCCAGTAACCACAAGCCTGGTTTCTTGTAGCGCCTGGCTATTCTTGCAATCGGTGCCATCAGGATTTCTCTTCCTTCCTGGCACGCTTCTCCTCGGCAATCGCATGCAGCCTGATCAACGCGGCTCGAACATCCTCGATGTCTCCAAGCAGTTCGATCCCGGCGGCCTCGGAAAAAGACTCCTTGCCGAAAGCCGGTTCGACCTGGGCAAGTGCCATCGACGCGTCAATTCGCGTACCCGCTTCATCGGGCTTGCTGAAGCCATGGCTCTGCAGGAGCACAGAGCCATCGCTGCCGACCAGCTTGAAGTAAAACAGGCCATCCTTCTCGCGATAGCGCTTCCATTGAGGTGCTGCCCTGTCTTCCCGTTGCCGAGCCTGCGAACCGGTGGCTTCCTTCGAGATTGAAGTCGCGGACCCGATTCCCACCGTGCTGCGCAAGGCAGCGACGAACGGCGCACTTCGCTCGCGCGCCTTCCTGGCACCTTCCAGCAAACGCTCCTCGATCACCCCGGGTTTCGCCATCAACGCGTCGTAGCGGTCACGTGGTTCGGCCAATTCGGCATCAATACGCTCGAACAGCTTCTGCTTGGCGTCGCCCCAGCCGATGCCATCAGCAAAGGCCTTGCGCATCAGCGCGGTTTCATCGGCGCTGGCGAACGCCTGATAGATTGCAAACACGTTCGAGCCTTCCGTTTCCTTGGGCTCGCCCGGCTCGCGCGAGTCGGTGACGATGCCGAGGATGGCCTTCTTCAATTCCTTCGCCGGCAACCACAGCGGAATGGTGTTGTTGTAGCTCTTGGACATCTTGCGACCATCGAGCCCGGGCAGGGTCGAAACGTTCTCGTCGGTCACCGCTTCGGGCAGGACAAAAGGCTCGCCGCTGCCCTTGCTGACAGCGCGGTAGGCATCACCATAAAGATGATTGAAGCGCTGGCCGATATCGCGGGCCATTTCGATGTGCTGGATCTGGTCGCGCCCGACCGGCACCCGATGCGCGTTGAAGATCAGGATATCGGCGGCCATCAGCACCGGGTACATGAACAGGCCGGCGGTGATACCGGCATCGCCATCTTCGCTTTCCGCGACATTGCGGTCGACGGCAGCCTTGTAGGCATGCGCGCGGTTGAGCAGCCCCTTGGAGGTGACGCAGGTCAACAGCCAGGTCAATTCGGGAATTTCGGTGATGTCGGACTGCCGATAGAAAAATGCGCGTTCGGTATCCAGGCCCAGGGCCAGCCAAGTCGCGGCGATCTCGAGACGTGACTGCGCGATGCGCGCAGGGTCCTCGCACTTGATCAGCGCGTGGTAGTCGGCCAGGAAATAGAACGACTCGACATCATCGCGGCGACTCGCCTCGATGGCCGGACGAATCGCGCCCACGTAGTTGCCGAGATGGGGTGTTCCGGTGGTCGTGATACCGGTCAGGGTGCGGATCTTTTCTTTCATGGATGGAGCGCTGGGCCGAGCCTTGGGG
>NZ_JBAWHJ010000251.1:0-13769 GCF_049593775.1 Dokdonella sp.
GATTGAGTTGCCAGATCTCGGGCCAGTGCCACGGCTTGATCAGGAACTTGGCGGAAATGCTCCAAAGCGTATCGCCCTTCTGGACGATATAGCTGCTCGGCGCGTTCTCGGCCCACTGGTTTGCGGCAAAAACCGAAACGGTGAGCAGGAGTCCCGCAGAAATCGAAAGTAGTTTTTTAAGCATGGCTGCCAATTACCTGATTCCCCTATGGCTTTGGCGAGTGTATAGGAAACTTTAACCCGAGAAAACGACCGACATCCGGAAACCTGAACCTTGTCGCAAACCGCGTCAGTCGGCGCTCGTGGTACCGAAGGCTCCTCACCCACGCCGGGCCATGAGTCTGGCACTACCGGGGCCGGTTTTGTGGCTTTGGGCTGAAAACCGTCAACAATCGCCTGAAAGCCAGCAAACGCGTAGACTTTTACGGGCCCAAACGGCTTGTCTGGTCCCGTGATGCCCCCAGATCATCAGGCATGTACGGCACTTTGATGCCCAGAAAATCCGGATTCAACACAATGACTGTCCTCACAATTCTTGAATTTCCCGATCCACGCCTGCGCACCAAGGCCAAGCCGGTCGAGCTTTTTGATGCGGCCTTGAAGCGCTTGTCCGAGGACATGCTTGAAACCATGTACGACGCTCCCGGGATCGGCCTGGCGGCCTCACAGGTGGATCGGCATATCCAGATGCTGGTTCTCGACGTCTCCGAGGAGAAGGACTCGCCGATGACCCTGATCAATCCGAGGATCCTCGAGCGCAGTGGCAGCCAGACCTGTCAGGAAGGATGTCTCTCGGTCCCCGGTATTTTTGCCGATGTTGATCGTGCCGACCGGATTCGTGTTGCCGCCCAGGATCTTCAGGGCAAGGAGATCGAACTGGAGGCCGACGGCCTGTTTGCGGTCTGCATCCAGCATGAGATGGACCATCTGGTCGGCAAGCTGTTCGTCGACTACCTGTCGCCGCTGAAGCGTGACATGGTGCGAAAGAAGCTCGAGAAGCAGCGCCGCCATGCTGATGCCGCAGCACCAGAAAGCGCCTGAATGATGAAAAATCGCTTGCGCCTGGTGTTCGCGGGAACGCCGGATTTCGCCGTGCCCAGTCTTCAGGCCTGCCTTGATTCGAATGCTGAGGTAGTCGCGGTGTATACGCAGCCCGACCGTCCCTCCGGGCGCGGCCGCAAATTGACTGCCAGTCCGGTCAAGCAGCTTGCGCTTGCGGCAGGGATTCCTGTCGAGCAACCCGAATCGCTGCGCAATGTCGAATCAAGGGGGCGCCTTGCCGAGTTGCAACCGGACCTGCTCGTCGTGGTTGCCTATGGTCTGATTCTGCCGCGCTCCGTACTCGGCATTCCACGGTACGGCTGCTGGAACGTGCATGCCTCCCTGCTGCCGCGATGGCGAGGTGCGGCCCCCATTCAGCGTGCCATCCTTGCCGGCGATGACGAATCCGGGGTCGACCTGATGCAGATGGAGGCGGGGCTGGACACGGGGCCGATCCTCCTCGAGCGACGCATCGCCATTGCCGACGACGAGACGGGTGGTTCATTGCACGATCGATTGTCGATGTTGGGTGCCGAGGTGCTCGCTGACGGAATATCGCGGCTGCTTGCTGGCGAGGTTGCGGACGCCGACGTGCAGTCTGAAGTCGGCATTGCCTATGCGCACAAGCTCGACAAGGCCGAAGCGCGGCTTGACTGGAGCGAGCCTGCAATGGCGCTTGAGCGCAAGGTGCGGGCCTTCAATCCATGGCCGGTGGCGGAAACAGTTGTGGCCGGCGAGCGCCTGCGAATCTGGTCGGCCGAGGCTTTGCCGCAAACGGCCGCAGCTGAGCCTGGCACCGTGCTTCGGTACGCCGTCGATGGTGTCGACGTCGCCACGACAGATGGCATTTTGCGCATCCGCGAAATCCAGCGTGATGGTGGGCGCCGGATCTCGGTGCGCGACTGGTTGAACGCGCGACCGGGGTTGATCGAATTGACCAGCGACAGCAAGCCAGAATGAACGACAAGGCTGAAAATTCGGGTGCCAGCGTCCGCGCTGACGCGGCGCGCATCCTTGCCAGGGTCGTCTTCGATGGCGTTTCGCTGCGTGCTGCATTCGAGGCGCGCGCATCGCGTAGCGCCGATCCGCGCGATCGTGCCCTGCTTGCGGCCACGCTGTTCGCATCCACTCGCTGGTGGCTGCGCTTTGACTCCGTGCTTGCGCAAATGCTTGAGCGTGGCTTGCCGGACAAGGCACGCGATATCCACAGCTTGCTTGTGCTGGGATTCGTGCAGATCGAAATCATGCGCATGCCCGACTACGCTGTAGTCGCTGCCTGTGTCGACGCGGCACGCTTGCTGGGGCAGCCGCGCCATGCAGGTCTGGTCAATGCCGTGTTGCGACGCTTCCTGCGTGAGCGCAAGGCACTGCTGGAAGAGGCTGATCGTGATGAAATCAGCCAGCATGCTCATCCGCGCTGGCTGATCGAGCGCATTCGTGGCGATTGGCCGCGTGATGCCGAGAGCGTTTTCGAAGAGAACAACCGCGAAGCGCCACTGACCCTGCGCGTCAATCGACGCCGTTGTGCGCGAGAGGACCTGCTCGGCCGGCTCGGTCAGGCTGGCGTCGCAGCTCATGCTCCCCTGCACCTGGCGGATGCCATCGTGCTTGAGGAAAGCACGGATGTCAGTCGGCTTCCGGGCTACGCCGAAGGACATTTCTCTGTCCAGGATGGCGCGGCCCAGCGCGTGGCCGACCTGCTCGACCTGGCGGACGGCCAGCGCGTCCTTGATGCCTGTGCAGCGCCGGGCGGCAAGGCGGCCCACGCCCTCGAGCGCGCCGATGTCGAACTGACCGCCCTGGACTCCGATGCGGGTCGCCTGCCTCGCCTGCGCGAAAATCTTGGCCGACTGGGGCTGGAGGCGAATGTCGTGCACGCCGATGCAGCACGCTCCAAAGACTGGTGGGACGGACGACCGTTCGACCGCA
The DNA here is from genome assembly GCF_049593775.1 of Dokdonella sp. Lineage (GTDB taxonomy): Bacteria > Pseudomonadota > Gammaproteobacteria > Xanthomonadales > Rhodanobacteraceae > Dokdonella. Next base: position 2,971 of record NZ_JBAWHJ010000251.1, read on the forward strand.
TCCTGCTCGACGCACCGTGTTCGGCAACCGGCATCATTCGCCGCCAGCCCGATATCAAGTTGCACCGACGCCTTGCGGACATCGCGCCACTGGCAGCAATCCAGGCAAGACTTGGAGCGGCTCTCTGGCCTATGCTCGCTCCCGGGGGCAAGCTGCTTTACGCAACCTGCTCGTTGCTGCGTGCCGAGAACGAGGCGACCGTTGCCCGATTGCTCGATACCTTCAGTGACGCCAAGGCAATGCCCATCCATGATCGCCATGGACGTGCCGCCGGTGCCGGTCGGCAGAATCTCCCGGGGCACAAGGGGATGGATGGTTTCTACTATGCGCTTCTGGAAAAAACTCGCTAGCTCGCTCTGCATGATCGGCCTTCTGGCCGGCTGCGAGGCTTTGCGTGAACAGGCACCCGGCACACTCCTTGTTCGCGACGCACAACTGGTTGCCGTAGCCGAGGGGCCTCGCCTGGAGCTGGACCTGGACTGCCAGTTGAACGGGCCGATCAGCGATGCTCTCGAGCACGGCATTCCCATCACCCTCGATGTGCATCTGCAGGCCAGCAGCGCGCAAGGCATGGTGCATGACCAGCGCCAGATGGAACTGCGCTACTTCCCGTTGACCCGACGCTATCAGTTGCGCGATACCAGCACCGGTGAACTGCGAAGTTTCGCAGCCTATGGCTACCTGACCGAGGCCCTCGCGGCCCTGCACCTGCCGTTGCCCGGACAGTTCGCAAACTTGCCGCCGGGTACCCGGCTGAGGCTTGATGTGGGTCTTGATCATGCTGCGCTTCCCGGCGCCTTGCGCCTTCCCGCCATGCTTGAGCCAGCCTGGCGTCTTATCGCACCGGAGTATGTGTGGATCGTCGCGGCTGGCTAATCTTCATCGGGCGACGCCTGCTGCCCACGCTGGCCGTGCTGGGTTTGCTGGCGGCATCGCTGAAGTTGGCCGAGCAGGCTGCTGGCGGCGCGGGTGAATTCGTCGATGCCTATCGCTGGGTGCTGGGTGCGGCCATCTTTGCCCTGGTCGTGCTGCTGGCCCTGATTGCCCAGCGCCTATGGCGTTTGCGCCGCGATCTGGTTCGCGATGCGCCCGGAGCGAGGCTCAGTCGGCGCCTGCTGCTGATCCTGGTCCTGCTCGCCGTACCACCGGTCCTCGTGGTCTACGGATTCTCGCTGCGCTTCATCAATGCCACGGTCGACAGCTGGTTTGATGTCAATCTCGAGCGCGCACTCGATGACGCACTCGAAGTCGGACGTATCGTCATCGATGAACACCTCCGCTCGGCCGAGTCTGGCAGTGCCGAGCTTGCCGAGGAACTGGTCAGCGTATTCGACAGCAATCTGCAGTCCAGCCTGGACCGGGAGATCGAGGCGCTCGGTGCGATCCAGCTAAGCGTATTCGACGCCGATCGTCGCGTACTGGCGATGGCCAGTTCGGATCCCGGTTTTCTCGAGCCGCTGTTTCCTGATTCGACCACCCTGATGCGCGTCAGTGGCGAGAATCGCTTCGCGGCAGCCGAGCCATTGGGGGATCTGCTCGTGATTCGTGTCGTCATTCCGATCGGCGTCGCCGGGCTCGGTGGGAAGCGACGCCTGCTGCAAGGCCTGTATCCATTGCCCGAGCGCCTGCAGCCTTTGACCCGCAGCATCGAGAACGCGAGCTTCGACTTCCAGCGACTGAAATACCTGCGCGGCTCGCTGAAACTGACCTTCGGCCTGATCCTCACCTTCGTACTGCTGCTTTCAGTCCTGTTCGCCGTACTCGCAGCATTTGGTGTGTCGCGTCGTCTGCTGGCACCGGTCGGTCGGCTGATCCACGCAACCCGTGCCGTAGGCGCTGGCCGTTTCGATACGCCGCTACCAATCGCGAGTAACGATGAGCTCGGGCATCTGGTCAACTCGTTCAGCCAGATGACGCGCGAACTGGAGCTGGCGCGCATGCGTGCACAGCACGGCTCGCAGGAGATCGATCGCCAGCGTGTCTGGCTTGGTGCGGTGCTCGAACGACTCTCCGCCGGTGTGCTGGGTTTTGATCATGAAGGCATCCTGCGCGTGGCCAATCGCGCCGGTGAAGCCATCCTTGGGGTGCAGTTGGGCAACTACAGTGGCAGTAGCCTGGCCGATATCAAGCGGGCGCAGCCTGAACTGTCGCCCATTGCCGATCCACTGGCTCGCCACATGCGCGAAGGTCTGCGAGAGTGGCGCGAGGAGATCGTCATCGAGAACGGTGATGAGCGTCGCGTGCTGATGTTGCGTGGTGCAGCGTTGCCTGGCGATGGCGGATTCGTCGCCGTGTTCGATGACCTGACCGTGCTCAACAGCGCCCAGCGCGATGCTGCCTGGGGTGAGGTCGCGCGCAGGCTTGCGCATGAGGTGAAGAATCCGCTGACTCCGATCCAGTTGGCAGCCGAGCGACTGCGGCGCCGCTTCATCGGTCGCCTGCCAGCGGACGACAGTGAATTGCTGGATCGTGCCACGCATACCATCGTCAGCCAGGTCGAAGCCCTGAAGACCATGGTCAATGCGTTCGGTGATTATGCGCGACCGCCGCAGTTGACGACGCGTCCGGTTGCGCTGCACACCCTGATAGCCGAAGTGCTCGATCTGTACGGCAATGACCAGCGCCTGAGCCTGACCCGCCAGTTCGTCGATGGTGACCCTATGGTGAAGGTCGATGCCGTACGCTTGCGTCAGGCTCTGCACAACCTGCTCAAGAACGCGCTGGAAGCGATCGGTGACTTGCGCAAGCCCCAAATCGTGGTCAGCACGCGCGTGGATCAGAGCGGCGACACGCAGTGGGTCGAGGTCGCCGTCGCTGACAACGGCTCCGGATTGCCGGAAGGTTTTGGTGAGCGCTGGTTCGAGCCCTATACGTCAAGCAAGTCGCGTGGCACGGGGCTCGGCCTGGCGGTCGTGAAGAAAATCGCCGAAGAGCACGGTGGCAGCGTGCGTGCTGCACAGCGCGAAGGAGGCGGTGCGGAATTCTTCATGCGCTTGCCCCTGGGCGCGCCTTGAAAGACATAGACGAGTCCGGCCAGTGCCGGGACACTGGACACTAGCCGAGGTTTCCGAATGACCGCAGTCGATTTCACTCCTTCATCGAGAACCCCGCACGAGCGCCGCGAATTCTGGGTGTTCCTGCTTGTTGCGCTACTCATCATCGGTGCTGGCATCGGTTTGCGTGATCCCTGGCCTGCCGATGAGCCGCGCTTCGCGCTGGCCGCGAAGCAGATGGTCGAGAGTGGCAACTGGCTGATACCGCATCGCGGCACCGAGTTGTATTCGGACAAGCCGCCCATGTTCATGGTCATGCAGGCTGCGGCCTACGAGCTGACCAGAAGCTGGAGAATTGCATTTCTGCTGCCTTCATTGCTGGCGGCGCTGGGTACCCTGATCCTGATCTACGATTTCGGACGGCGAGTCTGGAATCACCGCATCGGCCTTTGGGCTGCGATCGCCGTGCTCGCCACGTTCCAGTTCGTGTATCAGGCCAAGCGGGCCCAGATCGATCCAGTAGTCACGTTTTTCATCACTCTGGCCAATTACGGATTGCTGCGCCACTTCCTGCTGGGTCCAAACTGGCGTGCGTACTGGCTTGGATGTTTCGCGGCTGGTCTGGGTGTGATCAGCAAGGGTGTTGGCATTCTTGCCTTGTTCATGTTTCTGCCGTTCCTGTTTGCGCGCTGGCGTCGCTGGGAGCACATGCCGCAGTTTGAAGGCGGTGTGTGGCGATGGACGGGCGGGGCGCTGGCGTTCCTGATCGCCATCGGCCTCTGGATCGTGCCCTTGCTGCTCGCCCTGATCAGCCGTGATTCGCCTGAATTGCAGGCCTACGCGCATGACATCCTTTTCCGGCAGACCGCCGGGCGCTACGCCAACTCCTGGGCTCACGAGCATCCACCCTGGTACTTCCTCGAAGTCGTCGCCTACGCGTGGATGCCGCTGACGATTGCCATGGTGGGTGCGTTTCCGCGCTGGCTGGACGGATTGCGCGCCCGCGATGCGCGCATCCTGCTGCCACTGGCATGGGTCGCCATCGTGTTCGTGTTCTTCTCGATACCCACCGGCAAACGGGATATGTACATCCTGCCCGCACTGCCCTGGGTCGCCTTGCTGGTGGCGCCATTCATGGATGATCTTCGTCAGCGCGCGTGGTTTCGCTGGGTCACGTTTGCTTTCATCATGCTGTTGGCGATCCTGTTTCTCGCTCTAGGTGCCTATGCATGGAGCGGCTCGATGCAACGCGCAAATGAACTGGTCATCGAACGCGGTATCGGCAACAACGGCTTGATGCTCTGGGCATTCATTGTTGCGGTAGGTGCCGTTGCGGCATGTTCCGCCATGTTCTTCCGCGTGCGCAGGAGCCTGATCGGGCTGGGCGTGACTCTGGCGGGCATGTGGTTGCTGTGGGGCTTCTGGGCCTACCCGATCCTCAACGACTCCAATTCGGCGGCCAAGGTCATGCGCCATGCCGGCGAACTGGCCGGGCCCGATGCGCAAATCGCCCTGGTCGGCTGGAAGGAGCAGAATCTGCTGCTTGCCGACCGTCAGGTCACGGATTTCGGATTTCGCAAGCCGCGACATCTCCAACTGGCCGAAGCGATCATCTGGCTGGAAGCGGATCCGGCAGATCGCCAGGTATTCATCCTCGAGGATGCCATGCAGCCCTGCGTGCACACGGACACGGCCCGATTCGTGGGCAACGCCAACCGGCGCGCCTGGTATCTGTTCGGTGCAGATGCGGTTTCCGCGGCCTGCAGGGGCGGAAATGTTCCGCAGCCGGTTAGCGAAAAGATCGATCAGGACGACGAGGAATAGGAAGAATCCGATTGCGGGAGTTATTCTGTTGCGCAGTAGAGTGCATCCCGGCACGGCCAAATTGTCAGGGATTCAACCAGTTACGGAAAAGCGACTGCATGCAGCGTCATCTTCTTTTTGCCACCACCCTTTACGCATTGCCTGTGCTCCGGCCCTTGGCAGAGTCGATCCGCGCATCGGGGGGTGAGGCTGCCTGGTTCGTGGCTTCTTCGCTGTCGCCGTATATGCGGCCCAGTGAGCGGGTCCTTCGCAATGCCGGCGAGGTAAAGGCGTTCGCGCCGGCTGCCGTGTATTCGGCGAGCAACTGGGTGCCGCACTTCTTTCCGGGCATCAAGGTGCAGGTCTTCCACGGATTCAACGTGGAAAAACGAGATTCAACGCGGGGGCATTTTCGCATTCGGGGCCTGTTCGACCTCTATTGCACGCAGGGGCCGGCCACGACTGAGCCGTTCCAGAAACTTGCTGCGGAGTTGGGCCACTTCAAGGTCGTGGAAACGGGCTGGCCGAAACTCGATCCGATGTTCTGCGGCGATTCGGTGACCGAACCTGACGTGCACCCGCATGATGGTCGCGTCGTCTGCATGTATGCCGCGACGTTCACCGAGAGCCTGAGTTCCGCGCCTGCGCTGTTTCAGGAAATCAGCAAGCAGGTCGAGAGCGGGAAGCGTTACTGGCTGCTGACCCTGCATCCGAAGTCTGATCCCGAGCTGGTCCGGATGTACCGCTCGCTTGAAGGGCCAAACGCCCGCTATCTCGAGGCCGTTGACCTGGTCAGCATGATGCGTGCAGCCGATGTGCTGGTCTCCGACACGTCGTCTGCCGTTTCCGAATTCATCGTCCAGGGCAAGCCGGTGGTCACGTTCCGCAATCGCGCCCCGCGCGCGCACATGATCAATATCCGCACGTCCGACCAGCTGGAAGAAGCGCTGCAGACTGCGATGGATCCCCCGCCCGCCCTGGTCAGCGAGATCGAAACCTACGCGTACAGCATCCATCCCTCGCGTGATGGTCGCTCGAGCGAGCGCATTCTTGCAGCCGCCGATGCCCTTGCCTCAGGCCAGATGGGTGCGCTGGCGCCGAAGCCGCTGAACATCTGGCGCAAGCTGAAAGGCCGCCTGCGCTATCTCGGCTGGACCGAAGAGTCGCTGGGCGATTGATTTCCCGGCAGCCACTCAGGATGGGAACCGCAGATTCGCCCTTCGTCGAATCGCTGTGGATTCCGCTGTGGCTGTTTACGGCATTGTTCGCTATTTTCCAGACCGGCTTCATGCCGCTGTACTCCACGCGCACGCTCGGGGTCGCCTGGGAAATGTGGAACAGCGGCCAGTTTCTCGTTCCGTACAACAACGGCGAACCGTATAGCCACAAGGTGCCGTTACTGTTCTGGCTGATCCATGCCGGTTGGGCCGTGGGCGGCGTCGGCGATGTCTGGCCCCGCCTGCTCGAGGTGATGATCGGGCTTGGCGTCCTGCTGCTCACCCAACGCCTGGCACGCGTGCTGTTTCGCGAATCACCTCTGGTCAGTTCGCTGACGCCTTGGTTGCTCGCCGCCTTCAGTTTCACCTTTCTGTTCAGCCTGCAGATCATGTACGAAACGCTGCTCGCCTTGTGCGTGATGGCAGCACTGAACGCATTGGTTGGAAGCGATCCCGAAAAGCGACCCTGGTTCGGGTGGTTCGCCGTGGCCGTGGCGGCCGGGTTGTTGACCAAGGGTCCGGTCATGCTGCTGCACATTGCAGCCGTCTATCTGCTCGGCCCGTATTGGCACCCCTGGGCGCGGCGATCGCGTGCGCGCTGGTATCTGGGCGGAGGTGTGGCCCTCCTGCTAGCGTGCGCGGCACTGGTTGCATGGGCCATCCCCGCTGCACAGGCGGGCGGCGAGGCCTATCGCAACGAATTGTTTTTCGTGCAAACCGCGGGTCGCGTGGTCGACAGTTTCGATCACGCACGACCCTGGTGGTGGTACGCATCGGTTCTACCCGCCTTGCTGGTTCCATGGTTGTTGTGGCCAAGGGCCTGGGCCGCGCTGATCGCCGGCTGCGCCGGGCACATGCATGTTGGCCGGCGCATGATTGCCTGCTGGTTGGGCTCGGTTCTGATCGCGTTCTCCCTGGTCAGTGGCAAGCAGGCGTACTACTTGCTGCCTGAACTCGGAGGCGTCGCGATCCTGCTGGCAGCGGGATTCGCAAGCTTCGCTGCTCGGGATCGGCGCGCGCCGCGAGCAGCCGGTGCCTGGCTGCTTGGGCTGTCTTGCCTGTTTGGCGCGCTCATGTTGCTGCTGTTGCCGGGCAGGGTCGCTGACGGCCGCGTTGACACGCCTGCGCTGATCGATCTTTCGGCTGCCAGTCCGTTGTTTGCGCTGGCTGCGGGTGTGCTGGGTGTGTTGTTCCTGATGACGCCGCGCGGTGATGTCCCCGCCGTGCGCCGTATTGCCGGCCTCAGCCTGGGCGCGGTTGCCCTTGCCTATCTGCTGTTCGCGCAGACGGTGTGGGCACCCTTCGATCTTCGGCCTGCTGCCGAACGCATCTCGGCCTTGCAGAAGGCGGGTATTCCGGTCGCCCATTTCCAGGTCTACGAAAACCAGTTCCAGTATCTCGGGCGCCTGCAGAAGCCGCTTGATGTTCTGCACGGAAGCCTGGTGGAACCATGGTTGGCAGCCAATCCGAACGGGCGTGTTGTCTACTACGCCAAGCAGTTGTCGGCGGCCGATCTGGCCCATGCCGAGCTGATTCAGCCTTTTCGTTCGGAATGGCTGGTCATCGAGCGGATGGATAGCTGGACGCTACGCCGAATCGGGCGGCCGGCGCCGCTTCCCACACATCCTGCGGAGCTCGTGCCGCCAGACTATTGGCCGTATCGCAAGGTTTCATCCGGCCCCTGACCACGCCTGATTCCCGCCTGCCACGGTGACGCCATGGCGTGGGTGGCACGCCCCCGTCCTGCGCGACACCTCGGGCATGCGCTATGCTCCTGTCTCTTTTTTGCAACGAGTAACGCGCATGCCTTCGGCACGTGTCCTGGTCGTCGATGACGAGCCCGATATCCGCGGTCTGGTCAAGGAAATCCTCGAAGAAGAGGGCTATGTGGTTGCTGTTGCGGAATCGGCAGCCGCTGCGCGGGAAGCACGTCGTGGCGAACGCCCCGACGTGGTCCTGCTGGATATCTGGATGCCGGATCTGGATGGCATCAGCCTGCTGCGCGAATGGAATGAGCGCGGCGGTCTGCCGTGCCCTGTCATCATGATGAGCGGGCACGGCACCATCGAAACGGCGATCGAGGCGACCCGCCTTGGCGCCTACGATTTTGTCGAGAAGCCCATTTCGCTGGCCAAACTGCTGCTGACCGTCGAGCGCGCGCTCGAGGCCAGTCGCTTGCGCCGCGAAAACGAGGGTCTGCGCAACCAGCTCGCGATGCCGCTTGATCCGGTCGTGACGAGTCGCGCCATGCAGGCGCTGAAGGCGCAGATGGAGAAGCTCACCGCTCACGATGCGTGGATCCTCGTGCAAGGCGAGAGAGGCACGGACAAGGAAGCCCTGGCGCGCTGGCTGCACGAAAAAAGCGCGCGTCGTGCGGCACCATTCATTACCGTGGCCGCGGGCTCAATTGCACGCGATCACGCGGCACGCGCACTGTTTGGCAGTGATGACAATGGCACCGTGCAGTACGGCCTGATCGAGCAGGCCAACGGCGGCACCTTGTACCTCGATGAGGTCGGCGAGCTGGATCCGGAACTGCAGCAGCGCCTTTCCAGCGCGTTTGCGCGGCGCAACCTGATTCGCTGCGGAGCGCCTGACGCCGTGCCGATCGATCTGCGCGTCATCGCGGCCAGTTCGCAGGATCTCGATGCCGCCGTCCAGGCCGGCAAGTTCCGCGAGGAGCTCTACTACCAGATCAATGTCGTGCCCTTGCAAGTCCCCAGCCTGCGCGAGCGCATCGAGGACATCCCCGAGCTGCTGCGCTACTACGCCGATTTCTTCGCCAATCGGGACAAGCTGCCGTATCGCCAGTTTCCCGTCGTCGTGCAGAATCGCCTGCGCAACTACCCATGGCCCGGCAATCTTCGTGAACTGCGCAACCTGGTCCAGCGCCTGCTGATTCTCGGCAATGCGCCGGATGTCTCGATCGAGGAAGTGGAGCAGGCGCTAGGCGCCGTCAGCGCTGACGAAAAGCCGTTGCCGGGAGCGGCCATGGGGATCGATTTCAGCCAGCCCCTGCGCGAGGCGCGTGAGCAGTTCGAGCGCACTTACCTCCTGCACCAGCTCAATGAAGCCGGCGGAAGCGTAGGCAAGCTGGCCAAGATGGTCGGCATGGAGCGCACCCATCTGTATCGCAAGCTCAAGGACCTGGGTGTCGATCCCAAGAGCGCCAGTCGCGACGAACAGTGAACCTTTGGCCAATCGATTCGACGACGGGATTGTGATTCGATTGGCAACCACTTTCATGAAATCTGATCGGAGAAATCCATGCAACTCGCAGGCAAGATAGCCCTCGTCACCGGCGCGGCCAGCGGTATCGGCAAGCGCATCGCCGAGGTCTATGCGCAGAACGGCGCGGCGGTCGTGATCGCCGATCTCAATATCGATGGTGCCAACGCGACGGCACGGGAAATCACCGACGCAGGTGGCAAGGCCATCGGCGTTGCCATGGATGTCACGGACGAGGCTGCCGTGGACAACGGTGTGGCCGAAGCGATCAGGAAGCTAGGCAAGGTCGATATCCTCGTATCCAATGCGGGCATCCAGATCGTCAAGCCGGTCGAGGAATTCAGCCTCGCCGAATGGAAGAAGATGCTTGCCATCCATCTTGACGGGGCCTTCCTGACGACGCGCGCCTGCCTGAAGGACATGTACGCGCGCGGCCAGGGGGGCGCCATCATCTACATGGGTTCGGTGCATTCGCATCTGGCATCGAAACTCAAGGCGCCCTATGTCACCGCCAAGCATGGTCTGCTGGGTCTGGCCCGGGTCGTCGCCAAGGAGGGAGGCCCCAATGGCGTGCGTGCAAACGTCATCTGCCCCGGTTTCGTGCGCACGCCTCTTGTCGAGAAGCAGATTCCGGAACAGGCAAAGACATTTGGCATCAGTGAAGACGAGGTGATTCGCAACATCATGCTCAAGGACACCGTCGATACCGAGTTCACCACGGTCGATGATGTCGCCAACCTTGCCTTGTTCCTTGCCGGTTTCGAAACCAACGCGCTGACCGGACAAAGCATCACGGTCAGCCACGGCTGGCACATGCAATGAGTTGCCGCGCTGCCCGTGAATAGCGACGCACTCAAGCGCCTGCGCAGCCAGATCGGCGGCCCGCGTGATGGCGCCTTGCTTCGTGTGTCCATTGGCAACGTGCTGCTGGATGCGGGCGATGCCTCGGCCGCGGCGCTTGAGTTCAGGGCCGCACTCGGGTTTGATCCCCGCTATTCGGCCGCCTGGAAAATGCTGGGCCGCGCCCTGACCGAGGCTAACGACCAGTCAGGTGCCATTGAAGCCTATGAGCAAGGTATTGCGGTCGCTGGCCAGCGCGGGGACACGCAGGCGGCGAAGGAGATGGAAGTCTTCCTGCGTCGCTTGCGCAAGACCGTGCAGGGCTAGCCTGCCGACGGCCCTTGGCGGGGCCGAACAAAATGGAATAGCCAAGGCGATGGCCGGGTGTCTCGGTCATCCGAAATTGGTCCATGGCCGTGGGCGTCTGCAAATCGCGAGATTTCACCGGCAACCGAGCCTGGAGTCGGAGGGGCATTATCGTTGCCCGGGATTTGGCCGCGCACTCAAGACAGGCGAAGGACTCCAGGCCAGGGCGGGCGAGCCGGGGCCTGCTCGGACGTGTCGCCTGGACAAGGCTGAGGTGCGTTGTCGCGGTCCCGGAGCAGGCGTAAATAATTGCGTCGGAAGGATGTAAAGCCAGCGTTAAGAGCTGTAAACTGGCAGGTACCAATTCCGCCCTCCCTTCAGGAATGCCGTGATGAAAATGAAACTTCGCCCG
>NZ_JBAWHJ010000252.1:0-6366 GCF_049593775.1 Dokdonella sp.
TCGCATGCTAGCGTGTGCCAGTGATGAAGTCAGCGCAAGTCGTGCCAAATACCGACCACCTTCGCATTCAAGCTGTCATCCTGGGCATTCCGACCGGGTGCGTAACCAGCTACGGTGAAATTGCCCATCGATCGGGGCTGCCAGGTCGCGCCCGACTTGTGGGGCGCGTATTGCGCGAGGCGGGTGAGCAGGCGGCGTTGCCGTGGCATCGGGTCGTTCGCGCGGATGGGCGACTCGCGTTTGCTTCAGGCAGCAAGGCCTTTCGCGAACAGAAACGACGATTGGCAGCTGAAGGCGTGACGCTGAACGGCGTGCGAGTAGACCTTTCCCTATTCGGATGGCAGCGCGATCTGGATGCCGAGCTCTGGTCCCCGGATGCGTGGGTGCACGCGCCGCGGAGCGGCCATTGAATCCCGTGTGCTTCGCCTCGACGTTGGAACGTCGGCGCGCCTCCGTGTCACCATGCTTGAAACAGAAGGAACCCGCATGCCCATCGACCTTCCCCCGATTACCCGCAACCTGCTGATAGCCAACGGAGTTGTCTATTTGCTGCAAATGTTGATCGGGGATCAACTGGTCATCCTGTTCGCGCTTTGGCCATTGGGCCCCGAGCGACTGATTCAGGGTGGAGGAACAGTCGGGTTCGAGATCTGGCAGTTGCTGACCTACGGCTTCATGCACGGCGATCTGACCCATCTCCTGTTCAACATGCTGGCCTTGTGGATGTTCGGCGGCGCGATTGAACGCCTGTTCGGTTCACGACCTTTCCTGATTTACTACCTTAGCTGTGTTGTCGGGGCGGCCATCGCGCAGTTGCTGGTCATCAAGTTCTTTACTGGCGGCTTCTATCCGACCGTCGGTGCATCCGGCGGCGTCTTCGGGTTGCTGCTCGCCTTCGGCATGATGTTCCCGCACCAGCGCATCATGTTGCTGTTTCCTCCGATTCCGATGCCGGCCTGGGTCTTCGTGACGGGCTATGGCGCCATCGAGCTTTTCCTTGGCGTTACCGGAACCCAGTCCGGAGTTGCCCATTTCGCGCATCTCGGCGGTATGGCTGCTGGTTTCATCATCATCCAGTACTGGCGCGGCAAGCTTCCGATCAAGCCACGTCGGATCCTCACGCGCTGAGCAAGTCGACGGCGGTCATTGACCTTGCACACCAAGAATCTGGATGACTGGCTGAGCTGGCAGTTGCGCGTCCATCCGCGCGAGATCGAGCTGGGGCTTGATCGCGTTACTGCCGTCTGGAAGGCGCTGGGTGCGCCTCAGCCTGCGCGAGTAGTGATCACGGTTGGCGGCACGAATGGCAAAGGCTCCACCGTAGCTTTCCTGGAATCAATGCTTGGTGCTGCGGGTTATCGCGTCGGTGCGTTTACCTCTCCCCACCTGCTTCGCTACAACGAGCGTGTCCGGATCGCGGGGAGGGATGCTGCTGACTCCGAGCTGATTGAGGCCTTTGCGCGAATTGAAGCGGTCCGAGGGGATGTACCCCTGACCTACTTCGAGTTCGGTACGCTGGCGGCGCTTCTGGTGTTCGCCGAAAGTCAGCTGGATGTCGCCCTGCTTGAAGTGGGCCTGGGTGGTCGACTGGATGCAGTCAACATGATCGACGCCGATGCTTCCATCGTGACGACCGTGGATCTCGATCATCAGGACTGGCTGGGAAACAATCGCGAAATCATCGCGCGCGAGAAGGCCGGCATATTTCGCCGTGGCCGGCCTGCAATCGTGGGTGACCCTGATCCTCCCGAATCGCTGCTGACGGAGGCGCGAAGAATCGGTTCGCTGCTCATTGCCGCAGGCGCTGGCTATCGTTTCGAATCCGCGGCAAATGGCTGGGCCTGGTCAATGGAAGGGGTTCGACTTGAACTTCCTCATGCCGCACTGGATGCGCCATGCCAGAGGGCCAACGCGGCAGCGGCCATCGCCACCTTGCGCGCACTGGATGATCGTCTCGAGTGGAACGTGGATGCAATAAAGCAGGGAGTGGCACATGCGCACGCCAATGCGCGGCTGCAACGATTCGAGGGGCCACCGGAACTGATCGTGGATGTCGCGCACAATCCCCAGGCGGCACGCGTGCTGGCCGAATGGCTGGCCTCCCATCCGACTGCAGGACGCAATATCGCCGTTTTCGGCGCGCTGGCCGACAAGGATGTCATTGGCATTGTCGGGCCCCTGAGGGATCTCATCCATGCCTGGTGCTTCGCGGGGCTCGATGCTGAAAGTCCTCGAGGACTCTCGGCGCACGCGCTCGAGCAGCGAATAGGGATCGCTGGCTTGTCCAGTGACCAATCCAGACACGGCAGCGTGAAGGAGGCGCTGGACGGGGCGCTGGCTCATGCAGGACCTGACGACCGGATCATCGCGTTTGGTTCGTTCTTCGTGGCATCGGCTGGACTGCGCATGGCTGCGGTACGGGCGACGGGCGAAATCTGAACGAAGAGCCTGCATTGCAGCCTTTCGCGTCACCGTCCACAAGCTGCGAAGACCGGTAAAGCCCGACAGGTTGCTTGGGCAGGTATAATCGCCGTGACTTGTCAGCGTACCCATACCCATGGAACCCGCCTTGAAACAACGCCTACTTGGTGCCGTCGTCCTGATTGCACTTGCCATCATCTTCGTCCCCATGCTGTTCAGTGGCAGTGGGCCGAAGCAGGATTCAGCGACCGTCGATCTGGAAATCCCGCCGCCACCGAACCGGGAGTTCGAGACCCGGGTGCTCACGGTTGATGCCGTGAATCAGGATCCTTCACGGCAGGCCGCACAGCCAGCCGCGACAGCAGAGCCGGTGACAGCGGTTGATACCAAGGTGCCACCGCGCGTCGAAGCGATGCCGGAAACGCCAGCGACAGCCGAAGTCAAACCCCAGCCTGCGCCAGCAGTCATCCCGGACGTCCCCGAAAAGCCGGCAACAACGGCCCAGGTCGAGGCGGGCAAAGCTGCCAATGGCGATTTCCTTGTGCATCTTGGCGTTTACACATCGTCGAAGAATGCCGAGGATCTGGTTGCCAGTCTCAAACGCAGTGGATTTCCAGCATTTTCTGAATCGGTGGATTTCAAGGGCAAACAAGCCCAGCGCGTGCGCGTGGGCCCGTACGCAGATCGTGCGGAAGCCGAGTCCGCGCGCATACGCATCAAGCAGTTGAAGAGCGACGTTCCGGGTAGCGTGGTCAGTGTCGCGGGAAATGCGAAGGCAGACGCCCCGTCCAGCGCCGTTCCAGCCACTCGTGCCGGCGGTTGGGCCGTACAACTGGGGGCATTTGCAGCCGTCGAGGATGCCAACAAGCTTGGCGCGCGCTTGCAGGCCGCAGGCTTTGCTGCGTTCGTCGAGGAAGTGAAGTCGGACGGCAAGACACTGTGGCGTGTTCGCGCTGGCCCCGAGGTAGACCGCGCCAATGCAGAAACCTTGCGTGGACGTATCAAGGACAAGCTGAAAGTGGATGGCCTGGTCGTAACCCAGCCGTGAATCCAATGTGATGAACTGGTTTGATTACGCGATCATCGCCACGCTTGCACTTTCCATTCTGGTGGGCTTGTGGCGGGGATTCATCGGTGAAGTGTTGGCGCTGCTTTGCTGGGTAGCCGCATTCTGGGTCGCGTGGATGTTTGGTCCGCTCCTTGCAGAGCAGTTTTCAGGCGCCATATCGGTGCCGTCGGTGCGCGTGATGCTGGCCTACGCGCTCTGTTTCATAGCTGTCCTGATAGCGGGTGCCATTGTCAGCTACCTGATGCGCAAACTGGTCAGCGGTAGCGGATTGTCCGGCACGGATCGGCTCCTCGGCATGGTGTTTGGACTGGTACGCGGATTCGCCCTTGTCGTATTGGTTGTGCTGTTGATGAAGTTCACGCCTGTCGTGCGTGACGACTGGTGGCAAGGCTCGAAAATGCTGCCGACATTCGACAATGGCGCGCAATGGGTGGTTACCTACCTGCCCGAAAGCGTCGCCCGTTACCTGGAACCTGCTGCAGCGGCTGTGCCAGCTGCCGCAGACGCCTTGATCAATCCACCTGCACCCAGCGTGCAGGAACCTCAACCCTCGACTTACCAGTGAACTGAACCATGTGCGGAATCATCGGTATTGCCGGAACTTCTGAAGTCGCAGCGGCGTTGTACGACGCGTTGACGGTGTTGCAGCACCGGGGCCAGGATGCGGCCGGAATAGCCACGGTAGACGGCTCGCGCCTGCGTCTGCACAAGGGCAACGGACTGGTCCAGGATGTTTTCCAGCGCGACGACATGCTGAGCCTGCGCGGTAACCTGGGGATCGGCCATTGCCGTTATCCAACCGCCGGGTCGGAAGGCAGCAATGATGCCCAGCCGCTGTATGTGAACTCACCCTACGGCATCGCGCTGGCGCACAACGGCAACCTGGTCAATACCGATACCCTTCGCCGGGAAATGTTCG
This sequence comes from Dokdonella sp., assembly GCF_049593775.1. GTDB lineage: Bacteria > Pseudomonadota > Gammaproteobacteria > Xanthomonadales > Rhodanobacteraceae > Dokdonella. The sequence goes on from NZ_JBAWHJ010000252.1 coordinate 4,410, forward strand.
AAGACGATCGTCGCCACATCAATACCGATTCAGATTCGGAATTTCTGCTCAACGTGCTTGCCCACGAGTTGCAGATCCAGGAACGGATGGCACTTTCCAGCGACAACATCTTCAAGGCCGTTGCCGGCGTTCATCAGCGTTGCATCGGTGGTTACGCCGTCGTTGCGCTCGTGCTCGGCTACGGCTTGCTTGCGTTCCGCGATCCGCATGGCATTCGCCCGCTTGTGCTGGGCGAACGGGATACGCCAGATGGCAAGGAATACGCCGTTGCTTCGGAGTCTGTCGCATTCGACATACTCGGCTTCAAGCTGATGCGCGATGTCGCGCCCGGTGAAGGTGTGCTGATCACGCCGGATGGCCAATTGTTCACGCGTCAGTGTGCCGAGCCGGTCAAGCACGCGCCCTGCATATTCGAGTACGTATATCTGGCACGTCCGGATTCCATGATCGAGGATGTTTCGGTCTACAAGGCGCGCCTGCGCATGGGCGAACGCCTGGCCGCCAAGATCATGCGGCTCAAACCTGAGCACGGAATCGATTCGGTGATTCCGATTCCGGATACATCGCGTACCGCGGCATCGTCGCTGGCGCAGGTTCTCGGTGTGCCGATGCGCGACGGGTTCGTCAAGAACCGCTACATCGGTCGCACCTTCATCATGCCCGGCCAGAGCGAGCGTGTTAAATCCGTACGTCGCAAGCTCAATCCGATCGGCCTCGAGTTCCGCAACAAGAACGTGCTGCTTGTCGATGATTCGATCGTGCGCGGCACGACGTCGCGACAGATCATCCAGATGGCTCGTGATGCAGGTGCGAAGAGGGTCTATTTCGCCTCGGCTGCGCCACCCGTTCGCTATCCGAACATCTATGGCATTGACATGCCGTCAGCCGCAGAACTGGTCGCCCATGGACGTACCGAGGAAGAGATCGAGAAAGTGCTCGGTGCAGACTGGCTTGTGTTCCAGGACCTGCCCGACCTTGTGGCTTCGATTGCCGAAGGCAACGAGAAGCTGAAGGAATTCGATGCCTCGTGCTTTTCCGGCGAATACGTGACAGGCGTGGAGCCGACATACTTGTCAGAACTCGAATTCTCGCGTTCCGATGAAGCCAAGGACAAGCGGCGTCAGGTGAGCTGAACTCCCGGGAGGGCTCTGGGCCCGACTTTTCAAAGGCCTGCGATGGCTGCCAAATTCCGGTGTTCGCCTTGTGCTTTGGAATCTCTGGGAGCTTGAGCGCCCTTGTTGCAAGACTTGTGCGAATCCCGGTGCGGGTCCTGGTTGCTGGTCAGGCGATGCCGCTTTATGGTCGGATTCGTGAATCGGTCCTTTGTAAATAAGGGCAAGAACAAGGCAAAATCAGGGAGTGCTGATTCGCGTCAGCTATTTTTTTGCCTCCGGGGAGTGGATGGGTGGCCGAGACAGATCTGTTTGCAGCAGCTCGCCGCTGCCTGATGACGGTGGATCCGACCCGGAAAGTGGCAATGGCTCACGAGCTTGCCGCTGATTTTCGTTCGGGACTGCTTCAGGTTTCCGATGATGCCGCGGCGGTCGACTCCATTTCGGCTCCCGGCCGGCCCGCCAAGCCCGGACTGATCGAGCCTCGCAAGCTTCCGCAGCGTGGCCTGGGGAGTGACGAGGGCAGGGCGGCCCTTGTCCATGCGATTGCACATATCGAGTTCAATGCGATCAACCTTGCCTGCGATGCAATTTACCGATTTCGTGGAATGCCCGTTGCGTACTACGCGGACTGGGTCGGCATAGCCGATGACGAGGCGCGTCACTTCGAGTTGCTTGATCGACGTCTCGCAGAACTCGATCATGTCTATGGCGATTTCGATGCACACAACGGGCTTTGGGAAATGGCGGTGTTGACTGCCGACTCATGCCTGCAGCGCATGGCCCTGGTGCCACGCGTGCTTGAAGCGCGCGGACTGGATGTGACGCCCGCGATGATCCATCGG
>NZ_JBAWHJ010000253.1:0-6467 GCF_049593775.1 Dokdonella sp.
GCTTCATTCTGACGGCGGACATGTATCCGTTCTTCTCGCAGTACTGGTTCAGCGATCTGCCCTGGGACAAGGTCGAAAACTACCTTGAGCGCTCGCCGATCTCCTATGTCGGCAACGTGAAGACGCCAACCATGATGATGGTGGGTGAGGAAGATCACCGCACCCCAGCCTCCGAAGCCGAGCAGTTCTATCAGGCACTCAAGCTGCTCAAGGTGGATACTGCACTGGTGCGCGTTCCGGGTGCTTCACACGGAATCGCACAACGCCCGAGCAATCTCATCGCCAAGGTGCTCAACACCGTGGCCTGGTTCGAGAAGTACCGCACCAACAAGCCAACAGGAAAATAGACCATGCAGGAACAGGATGTCGAAGAGACAGGCTCGGCTTCGTCACTGGACGAGCTTGAGGCCATTGAGGCGCGCATCCTCGGCAGCCTGATCGAAAAACAGGCGACGACTCCGGATGGTTATCCGTTGACGCTCAATTCGGTGGTCGCCGCCTGCAACCAGAAATCCAATCGCGATCCGATGACCCACTACGAGCCGGGCGAAGTGGGTCATGCGCTTCGCCAGCTCGAGGGCAAGGGACTGGTGACAGGCACCCTGAGCGCCCGCGCATCGCGCTACGCACACCGATTCGAGACCGGGTTCAACGTCACCACGCGGCAGCGCGCCCTGCTCGCCGTGCTGATGTTGCGCGGACCGCAAACCTTGAACGAGCTGTACTCCCGAAGCGAACGGCTTGCGGATTTTCCGGATGCCGAGGAAGTCGGCACCGTGCTCGAGCGCCTGGCTTCACGGGATCCCGCGATGGTGGTTCGACTGCATCGTGGACCGGGCCAGCGCGAAGACCGCTACATGCATCTGTTGTGCGGACCCGTATCGACGGATAACGCCATGGCGACCGATAGCGGAGCATCGAATCGCGCAACGGGTGGTTTGGGCGAACGCGTATCGCAGCTCGAAAGCCTTGTCGCGCAACTGCAGGAGGTGGTCGCGGAATTGCAGTCACGTCCCGGCCACGATACGCAGCAGACACGGGACGAGAACGACGACGCATGAACTCCGCTGCCGTGATGGCCAGCGCCGCACCACGCGCGCAGCGGATGTTTCTTGTGCTGGCAGGTTTCTTCGTTGCCAACGCAATCATCGCCGAGTTCATCGGCGTGAAGATTTTTGCGCTTGAGGAAACACTGGGGCTGCAGCCCTTCGAGTGGAACCTGTTCAACCAGACCGGTTCGCTCAACTTCACGGCGGGCACGTTGCTGTGGCCGATCGTCTTCATCATGACCGACGTCATCAACGAGTTTTATGGGCAGCGTGGCGTGCGCTTCCTGTCATGGCTGGCTGTCGGCTTGATCGCCTACGCATTCCTGTTTGCCTATGTCGCCATCGCCCTTGCACCTGCATCGTGGTGGGTGGATGCGGCGAAGGACAGTGGCGTACCCGACCTGCAACTGGCCTATGCGTATGTGTTCGGCCAGGGCATGTGGACAATTGCCGGATCGATCACGGCCTTCATGGTCGGCCAACTCATCGATGTCCGGGTGTTCCATTCGATCCGCCTGCGCACCGGCGAGCGCCACATCTGGCTGCGCGCCACCGTATCGACTTTTGTTTCCCAGTTTGTCGACAGCTTCGTGGTGCTTTACATCGCGTTCGTGATCGGCCCGCAGAAGTGGACTACCGATCTCTGGCTGGCCGTGGGTACGGTCAACTATGGCTACAAGGTGCTGGCGGCGATCGCCTTGATCCCGCTGATCTACCTGCTGCGCAAGGCTATTGATATGTGGCTGGGCAAGGATCTGGCGGCGGCGCTCAAGCGTGAGGCAGCGGAGGCGTAGGGCCTGGCGAGCACGTGGGATCTCTGCCTTTCGTAGGGACGGGTCTCAGACCCACCCGCTCCTTGTTGTTGAAAAACTACGGGAAAGAGAGGGTGGGTCTGAGACCCACCCCTACGAAAAGATGCGAGGGGATATTGCTACGTCGCTCAGCGCCGATGCGTGCGGATGGCGCGAATCGAGGTTGAGCGGTTGCGGGTGAACACGTACACCGCAGCGGGGGGCACGTTGCGCCAGGCGACGCCGCTGCGATAGACACCCAGGCCAAGCTCAGTCAGCACTTCGCGTGATACGGGGCTGACCGGGCCGTAGGTGAACTGGATGAACCGTCCTTTCGGTCCAAGCACGGAAAATGCCTCAGTCAGGATGCGTCGCTGCGAAGTGCGCGACATCGACAACAGGCCAAGACCGCTGAGAATCGCATCCACTTCACCGGCTTTGCCAAACTGCTCGCGTTCGACGATTTCCTTCAGCTCCATGGCGTTGCCACGGATGACCTTGACTTCCGGAAAGCGGTGCTGAAGCAGACGGTGCAGTTCCTGATTCAGCTCGACTACGAGCAACTCTTCCGGGAGCACGCCACGATCCAGCAGGGCTCGGGTGAACACGCCCGTTCCACCCCCAAGCTCAATGACCCGGCAAGGAGGTTCCGGAAGCTGCGCAATCATTTCGCGAGCGAGTCGGCGGCTGGAAGGAGAAAGTGCCGCAATGCCAATCGGGTTCTTCAACCACTGGCGGAAGAACGTCCAGTTCACCGCTGAAGGATCTGCTTTTGCGAGACGATCCCGCAGCAGCGGGTCAACTGGTGGCATGCTCGATTCCGCAGGAATATCGCCCCGCAAACTGCATGGGCGCCAAGGCTTGCAGCCTAACACTGGCCAGAGAAATCAACCAGAATCATGCGGCATGGGCGGCGACCGGTGACAACCATGGTCGCCCGGCGCAGCAGCGCCGAATCGAGTCGCGAGAATGAAGAAAGCCCCGCGGATATCAGGGGAAATGTCCGCGGGGCCCGAAGTACCGGTTGCAGCAATGAACATGCACCCGGCCTTGCTCGTCTGATCGGAAGCTAGTCCCGATCGTAATAAGTTGCGCGTGTATACATCTGGTTGCGGCCGCCGTAGTCGCTGCCGCCACGAATGACAACCGTGGTGGTGACTGGCTGATTTCCGCGCTGGTAATAGCCGTTGTACGGCAAGGGACGCGGGCGGTAGTAGCCCGAAGTCACTACCCGCCTTGCGGGGTAGACGTAAGCCGGACTGGAGTACCCGTAGTAGCCGACCCCATAGGAGGGGTAAGCCGCGCCGTAGTAGCCGCCGTATCCGCCACCGTAATATCCACCACCAAAGCCGCCGCTGTAATACGCGCTGCCGTAGCCGCCGCCGTAGTAGCCGCTGCCGCCCCAGTAACCAATGCCGTATCCGGGGCCGGCGATTCCGATGCTGACGCCCCAGTTGCTGGAGCCACCACCGTAATACCCGCCGCCGTGGGAACCGCCACCGTAGTAGCCTCCCCCACCGTGGTTGCCGCCACCGTTGTGGCGTCCACCGTTGTTGTGATTGCCTCCACCATTGTGGCGACCACCGTTGTTATGGCCACCACCATTGCCTTGGCCGCCGCCGTTACCGTGACCGCCGCCATTGTTGTTGCCGCCACGGGCGAAGGCCGCCGGCGCAGACATCAGGGCGACAGCAAGCACCAGCCCTATCGAATAGACATGCGGGCGATTGCAGGTAATTTTCATGGGGCATTCTCCAAGTCAACGCCTGCACTCTGCGTCTGGCCAACTGAATCGCAACTGAAATTCAGGTTCAGTTTCAACGCGGTTGCAGTTCGTAACATTGATGGATTCGTGAATTTCTCGTGAAATCGAACGGAATGGTCTGCGCGCTGATGTCACGAACCTCGAACAATTCTTCAATTTCCGCGTCCAGCTTGAAACGGCGGAAGTTGTTCGAAAACACGATCGTGCCACCAAACGCCAGGCGATCCGCACATCGACGCAACAGGCGAACGTGCTCCTTTTGCACATCGAAATCCTGGGCTCGCTTTGAATTCGAGAATGTCGGCGGATCGACGAAGATCAGGTCGTACTCACCACGATCATGCGCCAGCCACTGCAGGCAATCGGCCTGTACGAGCTGGTGGGCGTCCCCGCCAAAGCCGTTGATGGCCAGGTTCTTTTCGGCCCAATCCAGATAGGTACCGGAAAGATCGACACTCGTTGTTGTGCGCGCACCACCGGATGCGGCGTAGACGCTGGCTGTTGCGGTGTAGCAGAACAGATTCAGAAAGCGCGTGCCGCGTGCCGCTTCACGCAGGCGTTCGCGCACCGGACGATGATCGAGGAACAGGCCGGTATCGAGATAGTCGAACAGATTGATGCGGAACTTGAGACCGCCTTCTTCGACGATCAGGAAGTTCGAACGCTGGTCCATGCGCCCATACTTGCCGCCGCCCCTGGCCTTGTAGCGTGTCTTCACGGCAATGTGATCGCGCGGCAACTCGAATGCGTCTATCGCACCGCGCACCAGATCAGCCAGACGGGCGGAAGCTACGTGTTCGGGAATGTCCTTTGGCGCTGCGTATTCCTGCACGTGAAGCCAGGTGGACTGTGCAAGGTGCGGGCGTGATTCCTCGCGACCAACATAGATATCGATTGCAGCGGAGTACTCGGGGATATCCGCGTCGTAGACGCGCCAGGCATGAATGCCTTCGCGGTCAATGCGTTTGCGCAGGTGCTTGAGCGTCTTGCGCAGCCGGTTGGCAACCGCTTCCGACCCGGCAGTCATCGGGCGCTCTTCGACAACCTTGGGTGCAGCATCGCCGCCAATTTCGAACAACAGGAAACGGCATTCGAGAGCGCCGTTGTACAGGGCGTAGCGCTTGTGCGAGCGCAGGCCGATGGCACGTCCGAGATCCTCGTCCGAAGTAATCACGGCCAGGCGCCAGCCATCAAATTCGCTGCGCGCCTTGTCGCCAATGGCGCGGTATGTGGGTGCCAGCGCATGTTGCTGGCCGATACGCTCACCATAGGGCGGATTGCAGATCAGCAGGCCCGGTTGTGCTGCGTCGGTGGGACGTTGCAGGTGTTCGATCGAGCGACGCTCAAAGCGGGTGAATCCGATGACCCCGGCCTGTTGCGCATTGCGCTTGGCCTGATTGAGGACGTGGGGATCCTGATCGTCGCCGAAGAATGCGGCCGGCAGCGCACGCAAGCCGGTCTCGGCCCGGCTGTTCGCTTCGGAAACCAGCGTCTGCCAGGCCTCGGCATCGTGACCCAGCCAGCCCAGAAACCCGAAATACTCTCGCTGATGACCAGGCGCCACATCGGCCGCCATCAGGGCGGCCTCGATCACCAGGGTGCCGGCACCGCACATCGGATCGACGATGGCTCCACCGGCCTTGAATATCTCGGGCCAGCCGGCGCGTATCAACATCGCGCAGGCGAGGTTTTCCTTCAAGGGTGCCTCGCCTTGCCCGACCCGGTAGCCACGACGGTGCAAGGGCGTTCCCGAAAGATCGAGCGACACGAGGGCGCGATCCTTGCGCAACAGCAGGTTCAGCCGGATTGACGGCTGATCAAGATCAACCCCCGGACGCTCGCCATTGCGATCGCGAAACTGATCGACGACGGCATCCTTGACCTTCTGCGACAGATAACGCGTATGCCGCATCTGGCTCGCATTGCTGACGGCATCGACGGCCAGGGTGCCGTGCTCGGCCAGGTGCTGCGACCAGTCGATGGTCTGCACGCCGTCGTACAGGGCGTTCTCATCGGCGGCATCGAATTCCTTCAGCGGCATGAGCACGCGACTGGCCAGCCGCGACCACAGACAGGCCCGATAGGCATCGACAAGCGTGCCACTGAAGTGCACGCCCGAAAGTGCCTCATGCACATCACTCGCACCGAGTGCGACGAGTTCGTCGCGCAAGAGGTACTCCAGTCCTTTCGGACAGGTGGCAAAGAATTTCTGCATCATCAGTCCAGGTTCAGCAGCAGCTGGCGAAACGCCTCTGCGCAATAGTCGACGTGAACAGTCAGCCGATGATCATCATCGACAAGGTGCAAGGTGTCGCCACGCTCGCGAGCGAACTCGATGGCGGCGTTGACGGGGCACAGTTCATCACGCCAGCCGTGGACAAGCACGGTCGGGACCTTGGCTGCCACGTAGTCATAATCATAACCTTCGACGCCGACGGGCAAGGCCATCAGGAACAGTGCCTCGCATTCACGATGCCTGGAGGCGAACCCGGAAATGAAGGCGCCCATGCTGGATCCGGCAAAGATCACCTTGCCATCCGCAGGTGCGGAGGCAATCAGGCGCTCGGTGCGTGCGGTGATCGCGGCGACGTCGCGACTGGCATCCAGATCGCGATAGTCCGGCCGGATGCTGGACCAGCCGAGTTCTTCGGCAACTCTGGCCAGCGCGCTGACCTTGGTCGCCTGCGGACCACTTTCGAGGCCGTGGGAAAGAATGACGGTGCCTTTCACGCCTTGCACTCCGTGGAAACGCGCGATGCTAACACTTGGCTTGCCAGGCTATCGCCGTCTATTCCGGGATCGTCAAGGCTCCAGCAGAATCGGCGGGGTTCGCTGCGCTCACCACCAACCTGCGTGAAGCGA
>NZ_JBAWHJ010000254.1:0-5699 GCF_049593775.1 Dokdonella sp.
AGTCCACCCATAGCCACCATACAAATCAACCACTTACACTGAAGCAGCGACATAGATGGCCAGACAGAGGCCGGATTGCCGTTTGTGCGGCTGCGTGATCTCCTCATGCGCCCGGACGCCTGCTCGGAAAAATCCGTCAAGGCCTCAGTGGGGCAATGCCTGCAGCCGGGATACAGGCTGAACTCCCGGATCAACTTCGCGGCGCGCCAGTTGCGAATGAGCAACTTGATGGACTCACTCGGGTCGTCGTGCGAATGCGCGATGCGGGCGATCCGACATACGTCCCTGCTCATTGAATGATGACTTCGGCGAGTACTGATCTCCCGGCGTTCTGGCCTCAACGATAAATGCCAACTGGGCCTACGAACGTCGCTGACGGGTTACCAAGCTTGGGATGGCATGCCGTCACCTCACGATCGCGGCGGCAGATCCGGATTTCGATGCAGCTTATTTCTCTTCCATGGGAGATTCCAAATGCTCACGTCCACGCGCTTGATCCTGCTACTCGCACTCGCACTCACGCTCTCCACGAACGCCTTCGCCGCGACGATCTTCTCGGAGGATTTCCAGGACGGGAACTACACCGGCTGGACGATCGGCGGCAGCGGCTCCAGTGCCACGGCCAACCTGTATGCCAGCAACTACTCGCTGCGCTTGCGCAATTCACGCACGGCGACTCAGTCGGTGCCGACGACTGGCTACACAGGGGTTTCCATCTCCAGCAGCATCGCCGCCTATCTGCTCGAATGGAACGACACCTGCGTGACAGAAATCTCGACAAATGGCGGCAGCAGCTGGACTTCGGTCAATACCGTTGTCGATGGCCAGGACAATGGCGTCACCCTGTACACGACAAGCGCGTCACCTGCCGGCATCGACAATAACCCGAACGTGCAGGTTCGCCTGCGATCACAAGGCAACAACAACGCGGACTACTGCTACTTTGACGATATCGAAGTGACTGGCACCGGCGGCACGCCTCCGCCGCCCGCGTGTGACTACGATTGCCTGCCTGGCGATGGCACCGTCAGCCGCAGCTCACTGACCTATTCGACATTGCAAACAGCAGGCACTGGCAGCCTGGTCGACATGTCGGCATTCGCCGTGCCATCGGGCGCGGCCGATCCGAGCAACACCTTCCAGGGCACATTGAGTTTCACGGCCGTCCAGCGCGGCTGGAGTAGCATGCGTGATACCTACAGCTATTCCGGTATCAGCAACATCAAGAAGCTGCCCGACTTCAACTACCAGTTCGTCCAGCACGGCACACATCTGATTCCGGTGAATCGCGGCCTCCAGATCACCTCGCACCCGGTGTGGGAACTGATCCTCGAACCCGGTCGTGTCTGGAACGAAACCTCCGACAGCGGATTTTCACGTGCTGCGATTCCATTCGCTTTGCAGGAGTACGGAGCAAACTGTACGCACAATGGCGTAATGAGCTTCCTGTTCAAGAACGACGGCTCCATTTCGTCGGTGGCTTACGAGATCGCCTCGGAAACCTGCAACTACTATCAGTTCAATCTCTACGGTCGACTCAGCGCTTCGTACACCCCGGCTTCCGTAGCCAATGCCGCCACCATCAAATCGGACTATGTCACCGAAGTCAGCAACCGCATGCCGACCCAGCCGATCAGCGCGCTGGCCACGGATTACCCGGGCACCGGCATCAGCACTTCAAACATCGGTAGCGAACAATCCGCCAGCGCGCGTTCGGCCTTCGGCGTCGCCTACAACGGCGTACATTACACCGGCGGCTGCGACACCCGTTACGGAACCTATCCGTATTGCGACGTACTCGACCTGCCCTCGTACTCGGTAGCCAAGTCGACCTACGGCGGCTACGGCCTGATGGCAATGGAGCAACTCTACCCAGGCGTGAAGAACCTCAGCGTGTATAGCCAGGTATCGACCTGCCCGTCGTCACGCTGGAACGATGTGAAACTCGAGAACCTGCTCGACATGTCGACCGGCAACTACACGAGCTCCGGCTTTGAAGTCGACGAAGGCTCGACGGCAATGCTCAACGGCTTCTTCCTCGACTACAGCGATAGCGGCATGACCAGCTTTGCCTGCAGCTATCCGCGCAAGGTGACGCCCGGCACGAGCTGGGTCTACCACACCTCGGATACCTACCTGCTCGGTCGCGCGATGGACCAGTACCTTGGTCAGGACAGCTACACCTGGATGGTCAACAACGTCTACAAGCCACTGAAGCTGAGTCCGACGGCCTACACCTCGGTGCGCACGTTCGACGCCTCCAACCAGCAGGTATCCGGATTCGGCCTGACCTACCACCGTGACGACGTGGTCAAGCTCGCCGAGCTGGTCAACAATGCGGCAGGCACCATTGGCGGCACCCAGAAACTCAAGTTGTCGATGGTGAACGAAGTGCTGCAGACCACTGCATACCATGGACTCAACGCAGGCAGCGCCTACGACAGCTACGACAACGGCTTCTGGATCTGGAAGGCCGATACAGCGCTGGGCTGTGGCAGTGCAAAGTACATCCCGTACATGTCCGGCTTCGGCGGCATCTCGGTCGTCCTGCTGCCGAACAACATGGTCTACTACTTCTTCAGCGACAACGCCGAATACACCTTCAACACATCGGTTGGCGAACTCGACAAGATTGCTGACTTCTGCAACTGAGGATAGCGCACCGGTCAGATGCGTTTCCATGGCCCGGAAATTGGGGATTCCCAATTCCCGGGCCTGGGGTTTGCTGGCTCAACTCCTTTCTTCCCTGTTTTTACTTTGCCGTGTTTGCCATACTTCGATTTCCATCGGAGAAAACGCATGGCGTCGTCCTCGGCTGAACTGGAAGTATTTATCCGCGAGGCTCTCCTGCGCGGCGCAAGCAGATCAAGCGTTCGACAAACGCTGCTGGATGCGGGATGGGCCACGGAACAGATTCAGAATGCGCTCGATGCATATGCGGATCTGGAATTCGTTGTTCCGGTGCCGAGACCACGCCCTCAGCTCTCGGCGAGAGAGGCATTTCTCTACCTGGTGCTTTTCACGGCACTGTTCCTTAGTGCGTACCACCTCGGCAGCTTGCTCTTTGACCTGATCAATCGTGCCTGGCCTGATCCGGCCATGAATAGAAGCTGGCGTTCGCCTGACGAGAGTATTCGCTGGTCAATCGCTTCCATCCTGATTGCATTTCCGGTCTTTCTCTTTGTCGCGCGCCATCTCAATCGTGAGTTGACGCGCAGCCCGGTGAAGCGGCTTTCTGCGATCAGGCGCTGGCTGACCTACCTGACACTGTTTGTTGCTGCAGGCTTCCTGATCGGCGATCTGATCACGCTTGTGTTCAACACCCTTGGGGGGGAACTCACCATCCGGTTCATTCTCAAGGTCATCGTTGCCGGATTGATCTCCGGCGCCATCTTCGGCTACTACCTGTGGGATCTGCGTCAGGATGAGCGCGAGACATGAACCCGACTACACGCAATCGCATGCTGGTTAGCGGAGCGACACTCGTTGTCATCATCACGGTTGTTGCCGGGCTCGTCGTGATCGGGCCGCCCTCGCTGCAACGCGAACGCAAACTGGACCAGCGTCGCATTTTCGACCTTTCCCAGTTGGTCCGGCAAGTGACGAACTACTGGAAAAGCAACAAGAAGCTTCCGATGAATATTGACGCGCTTGCGGAGTTGCCAGGCTTTCGAATTCCGTCGGATCCGAAGACGAGCACGTCATACGAATACACCCCGACCGGTGAATTGACATTCAAGGTTTGCGCTGTCTTTGCACTGGATACTTCTGAAGCGCCCCACACCGCCTACTTTCCGGGATCGGAGGAATGGCTGCATGGCGTCGGCCACACCTGTTTCGACCGCAATGTCGACAAGGTCTCGGACAGCGAATGAGTTGTCAGGCATTGACCAAGGCCCGGCATGGAGTGAATCGCGGAATCGATATTCAAGACTGGGCCCTGGCTGGCCACTGATTTCTTGAAGCCGAGATCCCGTGGCGCTAGAACTGGGTGGGAATCATAGTGTTCTGAAAGGGAAATCTGGTGGGATCTGGCTGGTACTGAAGCATGGGAGCCGATCAGCATCACAAATCGAAACAGGATTGATTCGCGTCAAAACATGCGGCATGGGTGAGCTAGTAGAATTGCCTGATTACTTCTCAGGAGATCACCATGAACGCACCCGACAAGAACCGCCGCCGCTTCCTTGTTTCCAGTGCTGTTGCCCTTGGCAGCTTGCCCTTGATTGGTGTTGCGCTGCGCCAGCAGGCACATGCTGCCGATCTGCCGCCGTTGCCGGAATCCAATGCGCAGGCGGCAGCGCTGAAGTACACGACCGATGCCAGCAAGGTGACGGCGCCGAATTTCAAGGCAGGAAGCGATTGCGCGAATTGCCAGTTCTACCATCCGGATACGAAGGGCTGCACGCTGTTCGCCGGCTTCTCGGTGGAACCGAAGGGCTGGTGCTCGGCCTGGGCTGCCAAGGCCTGATTACTTGACTCAAACTTGATCGAAGGACGGCCCGCTGATCGCGGGCCGTTTTCGTTTCGGCGTTATTGCGAGTTGCAGATGCTGCCGAGCTTGGCCAGCTCCACCGCCGGCTTGGCGAAGTTGATCGAGGCGAGCTCGCCGTCATCGGCCACGCTGTACCAGGTGGCGCCATTCGGAAACATCACGACGAGAATGCCGCCGAAGCCCGACATGAAGGGTACCCAGGTTGGCTGCTCGCAACTCAGCTCGTTCTCCAGATTGCGCGCCCAGAAGCCGTGCTGGTAGCGGAAGCTTTCCAGATGAGCGGCTTGTAGGCCGCGAGCGCCACTGTCGCGCTGCATGGCCTGGTCAAGCAGGGTGTCATCAAGCAGTGACTGGCCATCGATGCGACCACGATCGGCGCCGAGGAATCGTCCCAGTTTCGCAATGTCGTCGGCGTGCAGGAACAAGCCCCAGCCGAAGAACGGCTGCGCTTGGGCATCGTAGCTGCGCCGGGTCGTGCGTGCGGTCGGGCTCAGCTGCAAGGGGGCGTAGAGTTCGGCATCGATCACATCGGCGAAGATATCGCTGTCGGCATCGCCGGCTTGCCGCTTGAGCACATTGTCGAGGGCGACGCCAAGCAGGTAGGTATCGGGCGTGTGATAGACCCATTCGGATCCCGGCTCGGCAGCGCGCGGATAGGCTTCGCAACTGAAGGCAAGTTTGTGCGCGTAGAGGGTCGCGTCAAAGAAGGGGACGATCTTGGCGGCATCCTCGTCGGCCATGTAAGTGGATGAATCATAGTGGCCGGTACTCATGTCGAGCAGATCCAGCAGGTCGACATCCTTCCAGGCCTCGGTGCGGCAACCGCTGGCCGGCACATAAGCGCTCATCGGCTTTTTCGCCGTGCCCGGATAGCGCTTTTCCATGCGCATCAAGGCCATGCCGGCAACCGCCGATTTCGCGACCGAGTACGAAGGGACGTCTAGCACTTCGCAATACGGATAGTCGCCGTGGCGGGTCGGGCACGTGGATACGTAGTGCACGTTCTTGTAGACGACACCGTGGCGGGTTTGCGCGCTGTTCGCTGCAGTGGCCAGATTGGCAACGTCGATGCCGGGGAATTCTTCAGTGAGTCCAGCCAGGGGTCTGGTGGGTATCCGAGCAGCGACTTCGCGCCGATAGGCAGCGATGACGGCGTCCGCGCCCTCCACTGCCATCGGCGTGTACTCGGCCTTGAGTATTCCCC
>NZ_JBAWHJ010000255.1:0-2043 GCF_049593775.1 Dokdonella sp.
GGTCAATCGTGTGGCTGACGCGGGCTTCGATCACTCTGCAATCGTTGCCCATGAATTGGCACTCGACGAAATTCGATTGACGTAATCACTGTCTGTTGCCCGGGTGATTGCAACTGCGTGTTCGTGCGCAACAGTCAACTCGATGTTTTACGTTGCGTTGCTCAGCGCATCGAGAAATCGGACCACACCGTCCGCATCGAACGGCCAGCCCAGCTCTCGATCACTCGACACGTCGTGCAATACAGGTACCCGCACACCATAGCGCTGCTGCAGGGCCGCATTGCCTTCGATGCCGATACATTCGAAGTCCGGAACGCGCGCCTGTGCCAATACCGCAATGGCACGGTCGCAAAGCTCGCACTCATCGGAGACATACAGGCGCAGTGCGGTCGCTGCAGGGTTCATGGACTGGAACTCGCAGCGGCACTTTCTTCCTGTTCGAGTCGGCGGTACTCCTGCATGGCCAGTTTCGCCCGTTCCGATTGCCCTGACTTCTCAAGCGCACTGGCCAGGTTGAACCAGGCTTCCTTGCGGCGTGGCTGCAATTCCGCGAGAACGGCCCATTGATCGGCAGCTGCGGAGAACGCATCGGATCGCATCAATGCATCGCCCAGTGCATAGCGTGCCTCCGCACGACGCGGCTCCACCTCGACTGCGTGCGTGAGCACGCGCGTGGCATCTTCGATGCGACCCAGGCGCAGGAATGCAATCCCCTGGCGCAGGTTGGCGAAACGGTTGTCGGGATCGGTAGCCAGCACATCAGCAAAGATCTCCGCCGCCGCCGCATAGCGTTGGGCGCGCAGCAGGCTTTCGCCTTGTTGCAAGGTATTGCGCATCGCAATGCGCGACTTGGGGTCTGCCAGATCATCCGGCGGCGCTTCGACCGGCGCACCAACGCCAACATAGCCAAGACTGCGCAACCGTTGCATGGCGTCATCATCCGATGAAGTGCCGGCGACCCGTCCGGCGCTGGCGGCCATCGTGCCAAGCGCAAGACCAAGACGATCGGCAATGGCCGGTGAAGCATTGGCCAGGTTCGCGGCTTCGTGAGGATCGCCGAGCACGTCAAAGAGTTCGACCTCCGGCGCATCGATCAGCTTCCATGGTCCATCGAGCCACGCGCTCAAGGGTGCCCAACCGTAGTAGGTCCACGGCAGCCAGGTTTCCATCAAAGCCGGATGCAACGCGAGCTCACCACCCATGAGGCCCTGCGCGAGGCTGCGTCCATCAGTCCGGGCCAGGGGAGGCAGATCGAGGAGTTCGAGAATGGTGGCCGCCAGATCAATCAGTTGTACCGGCTCGGCACCGCTGGAAGGGCTGATGCGACCGGGCCAGGAGATGATCAGGGGAACGCGCATGGTCGAGTCATACACGAAGAAGCCGTGGGTCAGCTCTTCGTGCTCACCCAGTGCCTCGGCGTGATCAGCGGTCAGTACGATCAACAAGGGGCGATCACCACTGGCTGCGCGTGCCGTCTCCAGCAACTTGCCGACCCAATAATCCGTATACGTCACTTCGCCGTCATAGTTCCCGCGCGGACCGGGCTGCCAGAATTCGCGCGGCGGCTCGTAGGGATCATGCGGGTCGTAGAAATGGGTCCAGGCAAACCACGGCTGCTGACTTCCGCCTTGCCCCTGCAACCACGCCGATGCCGCTGTCGCCGTATCTTCGGCACGACGCTCGACCCAGCCCTGGTCGCCTTCATTCATCACATCGTCATAGCGATCAAAGCCGCGATCGAGACCGAACATGGCCTGCAGCGGAAACCCGCTGACAAAGGCGCCCGTGCTGAAGCCGTTGTTTTTCAGGATCACTGGCAGCAACTCGACATCGGCCGGAACCGTCTGCCCGTTGTCGCGCACGCCATGATGCACCGGCAGCAGTCCGGTCAGCATCGAGGTATGCGATGGCAGGGTCAGAGGAACCGGCGAGACTGCGGACGAAAACAGGCGACCCGACTCGGCCAGGGCATCGATGGCCGGCGTATCCCGGCTCGCCTCGATGATGCCCAACGCATCCGGCCTGAGGGTATCGATGGTGATC
>NZ_JBAWHJ010000256.1:0-3770 GCF_049593775.1 Dokdonella sp.
GACCTTCGCATGCAGCTCGTGCGCGACGATGCCAATGACATCCGTATTCTCTACAACCGGACGGACATGCTGCCAGGTCCGATTGACCGTACCAACGCTCGCGAGTTGGTCAGGTCCTATCTTGACCAGCGCCTGGCATACGCCGACAAATCCAATATCGAAGCCGCGCGGATGCACGCTGTCCTGCTCGATTCGAAGCAGATTGAAAAGCGTCTGTGGGACATCGTCATGCGCAATGTCCATGGCGACATGAACTCCGACTACGCGGCCCTGCTGGTCGAATCATTGAACGAAGTGGCCACCGCCCAGGCGTCGCGGGTGGATGTTGTCAGCGAATCACGGATTCCCACCGGTATTTGGGTGGTGCTGTACGGACTGACCATCCTTGGAATGATGAGCATTGGCTATCACTCGGCGATCGTTCAATCCAAGCGCTCGAAGGCCACGGTATTGCTGGCGCTTTCCTTTGCCACAGTCATCAGCTTCCTGATATCCATGGACCGGCCTGACGGATACATCGAGGTAACCCAGCAACCGCTGATCGACCTGAAAGACTGGATCGCGGAAGGGGAATCCTGAAACCGCGCTCCTGACCCAAGCCGGAAGCGACCACAGAACCTAGTTGCACAGGCACCTACCCGGCAGCATTCGCGGCCTGGCCCCTCTAAAAAGGCAATCGGTGCATACACGCCACCCCCAATCTGATCGCTTGCTACTGATTGAGGTTGAACTGCATGGGCACCAGAACATAGCCGCGGATTGGGCTTCCATTCTCCATGCCGACGTTGAAATCCCAGCGTTTCACTGCAGCGATTGAGGCCCGATCGAGTTCCTCATATCCGCTGGACCTGTCCAGGATGATTTCCTCGGGCTTGCCATCAAGACCCACCAGAACTTTCAGAACAACCTCGCCTTCCATTCGCTCGCGCACAGCCTGAGGCGGATACTTTGGTGGTCGCTCCCTGCGCATGAGGCGGATCTCGCTCGGTGCTCTATCTGCCAGCGGAGCCGGAGCCGCTGCCCGCTCGGCCTGTGTGCGGTCTTCCGATTGTGGATTCGAAGTCGAAGCCGAGCCGGGAGGATTCCCGTCGCATCCCGCAAGACCGAAGCAAAGCACTAGTAGTGCCCAGAAGGGGGACTTTCGGGCGCAAGCGAACAAGTCGCTGGCCCTGGTCGTGTTCAAATGCGAATTCCGCCGGACACCCATGATGCCACCCTCCGAAACAAGACAGGAAAGCCACAAACCTGCCGCGATCATACTGCCTGTTTCGATACTTTGCGCAAGAAGTGGAACCCTCCATTCCTGAAAAGCCACAATCCCGGCACCCAACACCCTTTGGACGTTTCGCCCATCTCTCACGCCTGCGGAAACTGCCTGATCCGGCAATCGTAAGTTGCTGCAGATGGGGGGCGGTTGTTCCGGCCTGCTGTTATCGACCGCGCGTTCCTGGCCTACTCGAAGCCGTTTGCAAAGATCGCATTCCGCTCGATCGCGCCCAGGTCACAAGTGCCTGGTTGTGTTCGCGCCGCGCCACGCTGATCGAAGTCCAGGCATAATGTTGCGTCACCAACGCCAAGTGCCGGACTGCTGTCACTTGGCATATGGGTCGGGGTGACGCCTCCGTTGTCTGCGAGGGGGCCAAGCAACGGATCGCTGTTGAAGTCCCGAGGGCAGTTTCCCGTTTGGGAGAGCAGCCCCACGGACGTGGACGTGCCGCCGGAAATCTCGCAATCCTTGCCAACATTACCGGCAATCACGCTATTGAGCAGGGTCGTGTCGGCACTGAACGCGAACAGGCCACCGAACGAGTTGGTCAACTGGCCGGTGTTGTTTGTGACGGTGATATGGTCGGCGAGCAGGGTTCCACGATTCTGGATCGCACCCTCGCTGATCGTCGAACCATTCTCGGCGACGTTGCCGCTGAACGTGCTGTTGTAAAGCTCGGCGTCACCGCTGTTGAAAATGGCCGCGCCGCGCTGCGAGATATTGGCATCGAACGTGCTTTGCTCGACAAGCAATGTCGCTCCGACTGCATTGAAGATGGCCCCGCCACCCAGATTGTTGGCCGGACCGGAGCGATTGCCATCAAACCGACACTCGCTGGCGGAGAGTGTGCCGTCATTGCGAATGGCACCACCCAGCTCGGCTCCGTCCAATACACCATTGCTCAGGCGCAGCCGCCGAAGGGCCAGCGAAGCACCCTCGACCACACGAAAGATGCGATTGCCCGGACCACCGCTGATCTGCAATAGCGCGGCTTCGGTACCGGCCAGCTCATCCGATACATCGCTGGCATCGATGGTGAGGTTCCTCTCGATGACGATTTCGGTGGCGAGCTGGATTGGCAGATTGTCGGCAAACCTGATGATCCCGTTCGGACACGCATTGAGCACGGCCTGACGAAGCGATCCGCTACCCGAGTCGTTGGTATTGATCACGCGCAGACTTGTCGTGCAATCCTGCGGCGGATCACCGCCGGAGCTCGCATGTGCGAGGTTGGCAGCCGACGCCTGGGATTCAAGGACGCAGGCAAACAGGAAGAAGACACTGGCAATCTTCGTGGTTGTCATGGCGAATTTCCGATTGAGGAATTGGAAGGCTGCCCGCGAAGCGCTCACGGATGTGCCGGAAACCTGCATGAAATCAGCCGATCGTTTGAGTCAGCGTGGTAGTGCGCGTGGAAATTCAGACCGCAGGCGATTTCGCCCGCAGCAATACCGATTGCCGCAAGGATCGGTTCCGGTTAGCTCGCTCGCGACAAGTCGATAGTCGACTGCGAGAGGACGCTGGCCGGATTCGGGGTGCCAGAACGCGCACCCATCTGCGCCGCATCGAGCCAGGCGCACATCGCCGCGCGAGCATGCTCATCGTTGCGCACAAGAAACAGGGCGGCGCCCGGTTCAGTCAGTTCGATCGAGGCCGACTGGGTTTCGGCACCCGTGGCATAGGCAAAAATGCAGGAAAACATGGCTTTGTATCCGTTGGATCGCCCTCGAACGGGCGGCAGGGTGACTCATTGGACCTGCCCGTCGTTTGACCCAGCGTGGTAGCCAGCGTGGAAATTGAATCCTTCAGCCTGCGAGAAAGCCGCGAACGGACGCAAGGAACGCCTGCGATGCCGGTTCACGCCCGAGCAGCAGGTGATTTGGGCTGTCGAGACCGACAAATTCCGCATCGGGAATGGCTGTGGCAAGCTCCCTGCCGGTACCGAACGGAATGCGCTGGTCGCCGCGGCTGTGGATGACCAGGGTCGGAACCTGCAGGTCGGAAAGTCTTTGCCGCACGTCTATTCGCGAGAACGCCTCGAGGAAGCGCACCGCATTCTTCGGCGAGGTCGTACGTCGCTGAAAGTCGTCGAACCAGGTCAATTCCTCGATCGTCGCGGAGGGCATGAAGCTTTGCGAGAACAGGTGCCGATAGGCCGGGTCGTCACGTCCCCAGCCTGCCTCCGTAAGCACCATGATCGCCTCGCGCTCCCGGGTTTCTTCCGGCGTCGCCACATGCCGCCAGCCCGCCGCGTAGCCACCAAACAGGATCAGATGCGAAACGCGCTCGGGATGTCGCGCCGCGTATTCGATGGATACCGAGGCGCCCTGGCTGATGCCGAGCAGCGGAAAGCGCTCAAGACCGGCCGCATCGACAACGGCCTCCAGATCGGTGACGAAGGTCTCGAAGCTGATTTCGGCAACCTCCCAATCCGAAAGGCCACAGCCGCGCTCGTCATAGCGGACAAGACGACGATGCTGGGCAAGGTCGCGGAACAGCGGAC
>NZ_JBAWHJ010000257.1:0-7988 GCF_049593775.1 Dokdonella sp.
GGATGAGACTCCTGCGCGCCTGCGAAGCTCGGGGCGAATCAGGATGGCCCGGCTTCCGAGCCGCCGAGCCGCCGAGCCGGCGTTGAATGACGAAGCAGTCAGCTTGTCGACAACTTCTTGTGCATTCTCAGATAATCCTTCTTGTACTGGCGGCCGAGCTTTACCTTGGCGGTGTCCGACAACAGCTTTCCGGACACCTGGAAGAATTTCTTTTCTTCCTCCTTGAGGTGGTGGCGCACTTTCTCCGAGAGCTTCCTGGCCTTGGGCAACCAGCCGCTGCTGGACAAATCCGTGGACTGCATGTCCTCGATGATCTCGTCGATCTCGTGATGTTCCGCCAATGCGTGGCGTGACGAATTGAGACCTGCATCCTCCATCAGGATGACTGCATAGAGAAAGCGCTCCTCGGCGGCTGCGTGAGCAGCCAGTTCGATTCTCAGCTGCGTGAATACGCTCTGCCTGTGCTCTCCAGGTTTCGTGCGAACCAGGCCTCGGCACAAGCTTCGTTGTTGATCATGGCTCTCACGCAGTTCGTCGTAAATGGTGTTCATTTCTCTCTCCTGAAAGCGGGGGGATACTGGAAACTGTCGGTTCACAGTTGTGACTGGATCGGCCGAACAAGCGATTCGAGAAACTTTTCCTTCATGCTGCGCTGCTGCCATTTTTCGTAGGTGTAGCGCGTCGTGGCGGCGAGGTCCTTCTCGAACACTTCGCTCATGCTTGAGGCGAACGTGTGGTCGTAGATGTTCATGCTGGCTTCGTCATTGAGCCTGAACGAACGGCCGTCGAAGTTCGTCGATCCCACTGAAACCATTTCATGGTCCACGATCAACATCTTGTTGTGCATCATGGTGGGTTGGTACTCATGGATCTCGACGCCGTGCTTCAGCAAATCTCCCCAGCTGGCTCGGGATGCGAGACGCACGCTTTCCGAGTCGATGTGCTTTCCTGGCAGGATGATGCGTATCTCCACGCCACGTCTGCGCGCCGCGAGAAGCGCCTCGATGATGAGTTCATCTGGCACGAAGTACGCCGCTTGCAGGTCGATCGTTTCGCTTGAAGCGGCGATGGCCATCATGTACATCAGATGCATGCTCGCGCTCCCGCCCGCTGGCGAGGCGGTGAACATGTGCGCTTTCATCTCGCCTGCACTGCTCAGGCTCGGGAAATACTCCGCGCCGTTGAGAACCATGCCGGTGGACTTGATCCAGTTGTCATTGAAGGCGGCCTGGAATTGCGACACGACCGGACCTTCCACCCTGAAGTGGAGATCGCGCCAGTGTTCGGGATCCTGGGCTTCGCCACCCCATTGGTCCGCAATGCCGACACCGCCGGTGAATCCGATCCTGCCATCGACGACAAGAATCTTGCGATGTGTACGATTGTTTAGGCGTCCCAGGTTGTACCACTTCAGTGGCCGGTATTTTTCGATCTGGACGTGGGCGTCCTTCATCTCCTGGATGAGTGAATCTTCCATCTTGATGCTGCCCACCCAATCCAGTATCACGTTGACCTTGACGCCTGCTCGCGCGCGCTCGGTCAATGCGTCAGCGAAGCTCTTGCCGATGTCTCCTGACCAGTAGATGTAGGTCTCGAAGTTGATCGTATGCTGCGCGCCACGTATGGCTTCCAGCATTGACGGGAATATTTCATCGCCGTTCTGTAGGGCGACAACATGATTTCCCTCAAGCAAGCCTGGGCCGAGCATCACCCCCATCTCCCTGCGGAACTGCGGGTCTGATACCGCATGGCGATGCCCCAGTGATTGCTGGATCTTCTTTTCGGGTGTCGTGAAATTCATTGCGAGAACGACAGAGACAGCCGTCGCGGCGAAAGTCGCGAACAGGGCCCACTTTCGACGACTAGACGATGGCATGTCCGCCCTCGGATCCAGGGTGCCGTATGACTGCACCGGGATAGGATTGACGGGAAGGCTTTTGCGCCCTTGCCAGGCCGATAGTGTCATCGACGCTGCGCGAGTGCGCGACACTCGCGGGCATCTGGTGCATTCCAGGCTCAATGCACCGCGTTGATGAAATTGCGATTTGCTTCCTCGTCGCCATCGTGCGTCTCCGGCAGTGATTGCGGGTGGGAATGGTTTCGCGCGAAGGACAAGAGGCGACTGCCATCCGTAGCGCGGATCGTCGCGCCCGACCGAGCGGCACCGAACGAGATGAGTTACGTCCCCGCCAACGTCCATTTTCCAATCAGTAGCAGCGATGGCCCCGGCTATCGATGCCTGGAATGGACGCAAGCCCTGTTGCGATCATTGTGTATGTCCATTAAGCCAAGAAAGCGCTTAATGGGGCCGGAACAGAGGCTTGCGCGGGCGCTGTGACAAATGCATTGCCGGGCTGCCATCAGGCTGGTGGAAAGAGCGCGGTTTAACGAATCATGAAGAACACGCGGGTAGTTCCACATCGCCCGATGTTTCCGACATGTTGATCTTGTTCCAGCAAATTTGAATTGATCGCCATCGACGCTGCATAGTGGTGGAGCTAGGTTGTAGCCCTGCCTTTGGGAAGACTCGGGTTGCCTGTTCAATCCCGGTCAGGTGCACCCAGTGGGAAATATGAGCGGAACGGGCGTGCTTCTTCCACTGCCCTGGCGAATGATGGGCGTTCGAGTAGCCGTGCACGATAGGCGCGCAGTGCGGGACAGGATTCGGGGATCCGATGTGTCCAGTCTGCATAGAACAGAGAAGGCGCCGCCGCGCAGTCGGCCATGGTGAATTCATCACCGTTTGCCCATCTCTTGCCTGAAAGATGGACTTCCAGCCATGCGTAGGCGCGCTCCAGCCGTTCGCTGGCTATGGCCAATCCTTCCTCGGTCTTCATCGGCAAGCGTTTCAGTGCAGATTCGACCGCAATTTGCATCGCATCCATTACATGCAGGTCGAAGAAACGGTCCAGGAAGCGCACGTCAAGTGCAGCCATCGGGTCGGTTGGCAACAGCTTCAGCGGACCCGGTTGTGCGATTTGCAGGTACTCGATGATGATGCTGGTCTCGGCGACGGTGCGCTCACCGTCCACCAATAGCGGGAACTTCCCCATGGGCCATCGTTTCCGCCACTCGGCCAAATGCTCGGGTGTGTCCGGACTGATGCAGCGAAATTCGAAGGGCGTGTCGTTTTCGTACAGGGCAATGAGCGCCTTCTGGGTGTAAGACGAAAACGGGTGACCGTACAAGATGAGTGGCATCGAGGCAGCTCCTGTTCCAGACCCATTGCATGATGTGATTGGCTGAATGATTAGTATACGGATCGCATATTGCAAGCACTTGTTTCCGGCGGCTGAAGGTGTCGCACACAGGCCGATCCGGCTGACCATCAATCTGACGCTGGAGCAGTGGGGCGACCGTTCGAGCCTTATCGCTATGCGCGATGTCATGTTCGGCAACCGGCGCAGCTATGGCGAGTTGCTCGCCGGAAGCGAGGAGGGCATTGCCTCCCATAACCCGCAGACCGAATCAAACGCCTGACCGCATCCGGTCGGCTGACGCGACGTGCAGATCCCGCACATCGGCAGAAAGGAATTTACAGTCTCGCCGAAGCGGCGATCGAGCTCGTGCCGCTGTTGTCACACATGGGTGCCCGGGGCCGACGGCACACGCATCCATGCAAGAACCTGGCTGTGCGCGCGGAGTTGCTGGAAACATGATTTTGAGAGTGTGAGCGCATGCCGGATCCGCTTTCGCCGATCGCGCTCACGAGGGCGCGGGCCGAGCCGCGGGCAGCGCACGCGCTCCGCCATGGGCAGGATCATGCGGATCAAGCCGGGCTCGCCAGCGGCGCAACGACCAGATCAGGTTCGACGGCACAGTCAACGTGGTCGCAGGTGCAGGTGTCTCGCCCTGTCCTGGCGTTCTCCCGGCATCGATCGCCGCAGTACTCGTCTTCGGGCGCCACCTGGCAGATACAGGGTTCGTGCGCGCATTTGCGGAGCTGCTCGGTTTGCATGATCGAATTCCTCGGTGAGAAAGGGGCTCATCTTTCGCTTGCATGTCTGAATCTCAGCCATCGGGGTGAAGACATGTCACCGTGGGTGGGTCACTCTTGCTGGCAGGTCATGCCTCGCCAGGATGTAGACGCTGCGCAAAATGAAAGAATAGAATTGGACTTCCGAAATCCGGCAACAGGAGATTTGTCTTGAGGCATAGGGCATGTATTGTTGTCTGCGCCGGTTTCGTCCTCGCCCTGGGTGTGTGTACTGAACTTCAGGCTGGCGATAGTGTTCCCGGACTCGCTCAGGCGTTCAGGGACATCGATGAAAATTTCTACTTGATCGAGGAAAAGCTTCCGCTGCTGGAGAATCAGTTCGAGGCAGTGCAGGCAGCCGTCGCCGCGCAGTCGATTGCCCGGCTCTCCGATGCGGATGTGCTGGCTTACTTCGAGACTGCCTATATCCTGGCGTTCTATTCAAACGAAGCATCCCACGCGGCGCAGATGCAGCTCATCCTTTACGAGCTGGAAAGCCGCAATCTCGCGACGACGAAACTCAGGCAGCAGATGCTTGATCGCTATGCGGGTGCGAGGATGCTCCGTGAGGCGCAGGCATTTGCCGCCTATCCGGCCAATGCTGGCGTCAAGGCACTGCCGGACATTCGTGACGCCAGCTCAGCCGATCACTCTCCGACGCTGTGGACCATAGAGGACCAGGGTGGCAGCCTTGTTCGCCGTGATGTTTTCCTGGGCCAGGGCGCGCATGTGATCGTTGTCGGTTCGCCCTGGTGCTACTTCTCGAAAACAGCGAGCGCCGCCATACAGGGCGACGCGCAGATGTCGACATTGATGGAGCGCCATTCAACCTGGATCATGCCGCAAACCGGCATCCCGGATCTGTCCGAGATCGAGGAATGGAACCGGACCTATTCGGGACGCCCGCTCAAGATCGTTTACCTTGAAAAAGAGTGGCCGATGATCCCGGCGTGGACCTTGCCGGGGTTCTATTTCTTTCAGGGCGACAAGCTGGTCACTGCAGTCAATGGCTGGCCCGGCCTCGAACAGATGGACGTGCTGCGTGAGGGGTTCGCAAGTATCGGCATCCCGCCGCAGGACGCAACCGAGGCCCATGCGGCCGGCCTGACGACGACTGCGCCAAGCCGGCCATAGATCGGCCCGGGAATCATCCGATCGGTATCGACAGGCTTGGGGTGCGTTCACGATGCCCTCATTCGCTGCGTTCCCGGTTGCCCGGAGTGGATGCGTTCGCGGGATTGCGGCCACGTTCATCGAAGGCCACGTCTGTCTCGATGCTCCATGCTCTGACTGAAGTCGAGGTACGCGATACCCTGATAGCGTCGTTCAGGCGCTGGCAGTCGTCTTTCATCGCATTCCGTATTTCGCCTGATTGAGGCCGGTCTGATACTGCCTGCCGCTGGCCTCCCAATCAGGAATACGCATATGACCCGTCGCAGAAAATTCGCGCTTGGCTTTCTTTCGGTGCTGACAGTCGGAATCGGGGTGTGTGCCCTTGTCCTCAGTCATGACGCGCCGTGTACCGAATCGCCACCGCTGCCGGCAGGGATTGTGGACATGAAGGCCGCAACCTACCGTTGCTATGGCTCCAGCGATGTGGTCAAGGTTGAACGCGTGGCAAAACCGGAGCCGGCGGCCGATGAGATTCTGATCAAGGTCGAAGCGGCCTCGGTCAATCCGCTCGATTGGCACTACCTGCACGGCAAGCCCTATATCTTGCGGCTGGGAGCCGGGATCGGTCGCCCGGACGACACGAGCATTGGTGTTGATTTCGCCGGTACCGTCGAGGCGATCGGTTCCGCGGTGACCCGCTTCAAGCCCGGTGACGAAGTGTTCGGCGGTGCCAGCGGTACATTCGCCGAATACGTCACCATGCCTGAAAGCCGGGGTGTCGCCCACAAGCCCGACAACCTCTCGTTTGCCCAGGTTGCTGCGGTTCCGATCGCAGCGATCACGGCCCTGCAGGCACTACGCGACCAGGGTCAGTTGCAAGCAGGGCAATCAGTACTGATCAATGGCGCATCCGGCGGAGTGGGTACGTTTGCCGTGCAGATCGCCAGACATTTCGGTGCCGAAGTGACCGGTGTATGCAGCACGCGGAATCTTGCCATGGTGCGAGAGCTTGGTGCCGAGCATGTCATCGACTACACGCGCGAGGACTTTACCGAAGGCACGCAGCAATACGACGTGATAATCGACCTGGTAGCCAACCACGATCTGCTCGATATCAGGCGTGCGCTGAAACCGGCGGGAATCCTTGTCATGGTCGGCGGCGGTGGCCCCGATTCGGGTCCCTGGATCGAGCCCTTCATGAATCCGATCAAGGCGGCACTGCTGACACCCTACATTGACCAGCCGATGAAGTTCTTCATCGCCCGTTTCAACCCTGAAGATCTCCAGCTGCTTTCCAGATTGATGGCAGAAGGAGAGGTCACCCCGGTTGTCGAACAGCACTACAGCCTGGATCGGGCGGTCGAGGCAATGGCCCGTGTCGAGGCCGGTCATGCCCGAGGCAAGGTCATCATCACGATGGAATAGGCTGGCGCATGAGCAGGCGCATGCGCATGAGCTGCTCGCGTCAGCCAGGGACAACAGGAACGATGTTCAGACGGCAGCGCATTGCACGCGTGGCGAACCGATATCGTATCCCTGGGCCAGGGGGCATGCAGTCGCATCAAAAAGTCGCCGGGCTGCCCGTTCTTTGCGAACAGATCCCGGCGACATCGGCAGGACGCCTGCCGTCAATTCCTGATCAACCTGGATCCATCCAGTCAACGTATTCGGCCTGGGAAATCTTGCCGTCATCGTTGGTGTCGATTTCGGCGTAGTCCTGGCCCAGCGTTGGATAGGGCATGAGTTCCTCCTTGCTCAGGTAGCCGTCGCGATTGCTATCGGCATCGGTCCACTCTGGCGCCGCATCCCTGCTGCCAACGACGTTGTCGCTTTTTTCGGCGTACGCAGCGAACGAGAGAATAGTGAGCATTGCGGCGAACAGGGGATTTCTGATTCGTGGGAACTTCATCGTCAGTCTCCTTTGATGGGGGATTCGGCGATGTCGGGGGGAGGGAGAACATCGCGAATGGAATTTGCCATGTGCAATCACACTCGCGGATGAACCTGATCCTGAAGGCGAAAACCGTTCATGCAATCGACAGGTTCCTGGAACATCACTCAGCCACGGCTCGTTGCTGTTCCCATGCTGTTCCCATGAGATGGCTGGCCCACATCCCGGCAACACGCTGGGGAGCGATGTCAGCGCAGTGTGTTTGTTTCGACTGGCGAAACCCCGGTCGGTAGGCCCTGGTGATATGCGTGCGGTGCCAGACCTGAAATCGAGTGCCCGGCAACCGGCTAGGCCCATGCAATGCCGTGCAGCCAGCGATCGCAGCCCGTTTCGCTGCGATCAGGTTCCTGTTCTCAGAAATCAGCCCTGAGTAGCGTTACAATCCGCGGGTTAAGTGCTGCAGGGACGGCGGACAGAATGATGTCCGGAGGCGCATCGCTGAGTGAGGAGGGGAGTCGTGGAGTCAGTTCCAGGACAGGACAGCCCTGCAGTCGGACCACGCGTGGAACGTCGCTTTTCCACCCAGGTGCAGGATATCTACGAAAGTTCGTCGATTGGCGGCTTTCTCTATATGGTTGCCTGGCTACCGATAGCCCAGATCACTGGCCTCATCGAGCGCCATTCGATCGCCTGCGTGGTTATAACCCTGGCATTGCTGGTGCTGGCCGTCGTTCGCTTGCAGACACGGCCTCCGAAGCAGCCGGGACCGGACCAGCGTCGCTGGCTCAAGCACTATCTTGCAATCGTATTTTTCAGCATATCCATCTGGTCTTCGATCCAGGTCTGGATCATTTTTGATCCGCTCGTAACGCCACTGGCGAAGAGTGTCTCCCTGTTCGGAACGGTCGCTTTCTGTACCGTGCTCGCGCATCTGTACGCATCCAGTTTGCGATTGTCCGTTGCGGGTCTGCTGCTGCTGGTCATCCCCATCACCACCGCCCTGTGGAT
>NZ_JBAWHJ010000258.1:0-7094 GCF_049593775.1 Dokdonella sp.
TCTATGTCGATGAGCAAATGGGCAAGGGCCTGACTCCGGCCGATTTCACGGCGTACAAATCACAACGCTATCGCTGGGCGTTCGGCGCCATGCAGATCATGAAGGCGCGCTTCGGCTGGATGGTGAAAAAGGAGAGCCCACTGTCTCGTGGGCAGAAATTCCACTTCCTGACCGGCTGGTTCTCCTGGTTCGCCGATGCCTTGCACCTGGTCTTCACGATGATGGCAATCACCTGGACCATCGGCATGGTCGGTTGGCCGGAAGTGTTCACCCTGCCGATGGAGCTGTTCCTGATTCCGATCATCGGCTTCATCATCAGCAAGGCCATCTTCGGCATCGTTCTTTATCGCAAGCGGGTGCCCTGTTCGTGGCATGACACGATCATGGCCTCGATCGCGAGCATGGGCCTCAGCCACGCCATTGCACGCGGCATCTTCCTCGGCCTGTGGAAGAAGAAGGGCGAGTTCGTGCGCACGGCGAAGAGCCGACGACTCAGCAACAAGCCCAGCGCGTTCACGTCGGTGCGCGAGGAACTGTTGATGTTCATCGCCCTCGCCGCATGCGTTGTCGGCATGATCTTCTCGAATGGCATCAACTACACCGAAGGCAAACTCTGGATCGCGATCCTCTGCGCGCAGGCGATCCCGTATGGATCGGCCCTGATCGGTGCATGGGTTGCGCATCGATCCGGCGATCTGGAAGGATGAGTCCGGCAAACGCTTCCCACTGAACTGAAAACAAACGTGGCTACTGGATGAACGGCAGCAACGCTGCCTAACAACCTTGTGCTCCCGGCCCTGTTATAAATGCATTCCACTCGCCACCCACCGAATCAATGACACCGCCAGCCCTCCCCAGCCGGCTCATGCTGAGCACGTTATTGCTGATTGCCTTTAGCGGCAGTGCATGGGGCGCACGCGTCGTCGTCCAGATGGATGGCATCGACGATGAATTGTCCGAGGCTGCCCTGGCCGCCATGGAGCTGAGTCAGTACGCCGAGCGTGACGTCAGCCGCAGCCAGGTCCGACGCCTCTACAATCGTGCCAAGGCCCAGATTGCCGGCGCACTGGAACCGTATGGCTACTACAACGCCAAGGTAGATGGCGAATTACGCAAGGACGGCGACAATTTCACCGCCGTGTTGCACGTGGACAAGGGGCCTCCGACCCTGGTCGAAGAGCTCTCGATCAGCATCTCCGGAATCAGCGAAGACCTGAAGCCAGTCGACAAGGCGCGAGCCGCGTTTTTGCCGAAGCAGGGTCAGCGCCTTGATCACGCCGCCTACGAGCGCAGCAAGGCGGCGATCGCGAATGCCCTGACCAACGTTGGCTACATCAATGCAGACCCGGTGGCACATCGGATCGAAGTCACCCGTGCGACCAATAGCGCCAAGATAGTGCTCGATTGGGAAGCCGGTCTCCGCTATCGCTTTGGCGAGACCCGGTTCGAAGGCAGCCAGTTTCCTGACTCGTTCACCCAGCCCTACGTGCCGTGGGATGTCGGGGAGTTCTATGACAACGACGAGTTGCTGGCGCTGCAGCAGCGCTTGTCCGAGGCCAATTACTTCTCGCTCGTCCAGGTTCGACCGGAATTGGATGACGCCACAGACGGCCAGATACCGATCGAGGTCATCCTGGCCCCGGCCAAGCGTACGGTCTATACCGGCGGCGTCTTCGTGGGTACTGACACCGGGGCTGGCGTGCGCGCCGGCATCGAGCGACGCTGGATCAACGATCGCGGCCACAAGCTCGAGTTCGACACGATCCTGGCGCAACGATTGAAGACACTTGGCGCCTTGTACCGAATTCCGTTTCCCGGCAGGGACCAGCACAGCCTCAACTTCGGACTGTCCTACCGCGATGAAGTGACCGACACCAGCGAATCGCAAATCTTCCGCGCCGCCATCAGTGATTCCAGTATCTGGCATGGCTGGACCCGCACCATCGGCCTGCAGTTCCTGACTGGCGATTTCACCGTCGCCGACCAACCGGGCAACACCACGATGCTGTATCCCGAGGTATCGCTGTCGAAAAAGCACGCCGACAACGTGACCTTCCCGCGCAGTGCCTGGTCACTTACGGTAGCGGCCCGCGCCAGCCAGGACGGAATTCTGGCCGACACCAGCTTTGGCCAGATCACGGCGGATGCCAAATGGATCCGCGGCATCGGAGAGAACAGCCGCTTCATTGCTCGCGCCTCTGCGGGATATTCGACCGTGGGCGATTTTGACAAGCTGCCACCTGAACTGCGCTTCTTCGCGGGTGGCGACCGCTCCATACGCGGCTACCCGTATCAGTCGATCGGCCCTCGTGAACTGGTTCCCGGCAATACCGAGCCACAGGTCATCGGTGGTGAATCCCTGTTCGTGGCCAGCGCCGAGTACGAGTACTACTTCACCGAAAAATGGGGCGGCGCGGTATTTGTCGATTTTGGTGATGCTTTCACGGGCACCGATTTCAACATGAACATCGGTGCCGGCCTCGGATTGCGCTGGCGCTCACCGGTTGGCCTGGTTCGCGCTGATCTGGGAACGCCAGTCAACAACGAGTACCAGGACGGCGTGCAACTGCACATCATCATCGGGCCGGATCTGTGAGCACACCACGACCATCCACCACGGAGCGCGCGCAGACGCCACCTCGACGCAGTGCATGGCGCTGGTTGCGCTGGGCAGCCCTCGTAGCCGTCGTTGCGCTTTTCGCCGTCGTTTTCTGGCTGCTGCACAGCCAGTCTGGCACGGGCTTCATCCTCGCCCGTGTCCAGGGCGCGCTCGATGGCAAACTCGAAATCGGCAGCTATAGCGGCACCCTGGCCGGACCATTCCAACTCGATGGCCTGCGCTACATCGACCCCGAAGCGGGCATTGATGCGCGCATCGACAGGATAGAAGTCGATCCTGTCCTGTTGGCACTTGTCGGCAAGGAACTGGATTTTCGTACCATTGAAGTGGATGGCGTCCAACTCGCACTGACCAGCGTGCCCGAGGATCCGGACAAGCCGAAATCGGAATTCTCGCTGCGCGCGCCCATCGACATCGTGGTCAATCAGTTGGCGCTGAAGAACGCCAGAATTTCGCAGGATGGTGAGCCAGTCCTCGCCATTGACAGCCTTGATCTGGTCGCCGGATGGACGGCCAGCGGCATCGTCGTACGACAACTGGACCTGCGCTCTCCCGATGGTCAGATTGCACTGAATGGGTCATTGGCCACCGCCAAGGGGTACTCGGGTAGCGGCGAAACGACATTCAACTGGAAACTGGGCGATGTCGCAGTCGCAGGCGTGCTCAAAAGCACCAGCAATGGCAAACGGGCGCAATTGAAGCTCGATCTGACCGCGCCGACACCGGCAAGTATCGAGATGGGCATCGCCCAGACTCGCGATGCAGCATGGACACTCCAGCTTGACGCGCCCGCGTTTGAAGCGAAAAAGATCTTGCCCGAAAGCACGCTCGGAACGCTGGCCCTGAATCTGCATGGATCGGGCAAGCGGGATCAGGGATCCTTGCAGGGCAATGTGACCATCAATGAGCACCGGGTCGAACTCGACCCCCTGCACTACGCGTTGACGGATGGGGCGCTGAAAATCGAATCACTGGGCCTGCGCTCACCGGCGTCACCCGGCACGTTCGAGTTGAGCGGTGATGTGGGCTACGCAGCCGAACCGGTCAGCGCAAATCTGGTGGCCTCCTGGCAGGGCGTTGAACTGCCTGCCGATCTGGTCGGACAGCTCCTGGCGACCAGGGGTCGCCTCGAGATCCAGGGTGACCTGGCCGGCTTTGACGCACGCGGAGATCTCTCGATCGGGCCGCCAGGCCAACTCTCCGACATCGGCATCGACATCCACGGCACTGAACAGCTCATCAACCTCAACACGGTGCGGCTGACGCAGGCGACGGGCGGACTTGAGGCCAGTGGAACCATCACCCTGCAACCGACGATCGGATGGCAAATCAGCGCCGTGGCCGATCAGCTTGATCCGGGTGCGTTCGCCGCCGATTGGCCCGGAGCGCTGGATTTCACCCTCGCGAGTTCCGGGCAGTTGACCGATCAGGGCCCATCCGCTGAGCTCAAACTCGAATCCCTGAACGGTCGCTTGCGTGAACGCCCCATCAGCGGATCAGCGGATCTGAGCATGGATCCCGGCTATGTCGTGGATGGAACGCTCTCGATCAACTCCGGCGACAGCACGCTCGCCATCGAGGGCAAGGGCGGTACGTCGACTGACGCCCGCGTTCGCTTTGACCTTGCCTCGCTCGCCGACTTCCTCCCGGATTCGGGAGGCAAGGTCAATGGCAATTTCCACGTCACCGGAAACTGGCCACAGCTGGAGATCGATGGCGAGGCTCGCGGCAGCGATCTTTCCATGGCCGGGGTGCAGATCAGTTCGGCGGAACTCGTGACCCGGGTGGAAAATCTGGAAAGTCCTGCTGGAGCACTGACCCTCAAGGCGAGCAACTTCTCGCGTGGCGGCATCCAGTTCGACACCCTGACCCTGGAAGCAGAAGGCAACAAGTCGGCGCATCAGCTCAAGCTCGTCGCGGATGGAACGCCTGCGGACTTCAGTCTTGGGGTGAAGGGCGCCGGCGACATCGCTGGCTGGAAAGGCCAGCTCGAGTCGCTCAGCCTGACTCCGGTCCGGCGCAATGCGCCGCAACTGGATTTGAGTCGCCCCGCCGAGATGAGCTGGGACGGGGTGCGCTTTGCACTGGAGCAGAGCTGCCTGATCGGACATCAACAGGAGCGCCGCAACAGGCCGGAAGATCGTGAGGAAGCTTCGCCAGTGGCAGCCGAAGAAGCGAACCGGGACAAAGCCGAATCGGCGGAATTGCCGGCACGAATTTGCCTGGGCGGGGACTTCGGCAAGGACGGCAGCCTGGCCGCCAACTATCAACTTGAGCATCTACCCTTGCGCTTGCTGCTGCGTCTTGCCGCACCCGATTCGCCGGTGCGCCTGCGTGGCGAGCTCACCGGCGAAGGTGATATCAGCAAGACTGCAGATGGACTGCTCACGGGTCAGGCGCGCATCCAGTCGAGTGAAGGGCGACTTTTCTTCAGTGGCGAAAGCAACCAGCCGGTACTCAGCTACACCGACTTCAACGTGACGGCCAACCTCGCTTCCGAATCCACCGTCGTGCAGGTACGTGCGTCGCTCGACAACGATGGCCGCATCGATGGAAACCTGACAATGAATCCCGTCGAAGCGGGATCACCCGTGCTGAACGGGACCCTCAAAATCGACCTCAACAGCCTGGCCTTTCTCGAACTGATCACGGGCGAGCTCAGCAACACCCAGGGCAGCGTGCACGCGAACTACACGATTGCCGGCACCCTCGACGCACCGCGTCTCGACGGCGCATTGAACCTTGCGGATTTCGCGACCGAGGTGCCTACCGCCGGCCTCAAGCTGAGCAAGGGTTCGGTTCGTCTGCGCGCCACCGATTCGGAGAATTTCGCGATCGATGGCAGCCTCACCTCCGGCGCCGGAACGCTGGTCATTGCCGGCACGGGTGAGCTCGCAGCCAAGGCGCCCCTCAAGCTGACGATCAAGGGCGAAGATTTTCTTGCCGCGGACATCCCGGCCGCGCGGGTCGTCATATCGCCTGATCTGTCGATCGAACGCACCACGGAAGGCATCTTCGTCAACGGCAAGGTTGTGATTCCCGCAGCGGATGTTGACCTGGCAAAGTTGCCGGGTGGCGGCACCAGTTCGGCCTCTGCCGACGTGGTCATTGTCGATGCTGACGAGCCTGCGCCTGCGAAAGCGTTGCCGATAACAGCCAAAGTCACTGTGACACTTGGCGAAAAGGTCAAGCTGACCGGCTTCGGATTCGACGGCAGGATCGTTGGCGAGATCGCCGTCAGCGATCGCCCGGGCAGGGTGACTACGGCGAACGGTGCGCTGGATGCCACTGGCACCTACTACGCCTACGGCCAGAACCTCAAGATTGAAACCGGTCGCATATTGTTCGCGAACACCCCAATCGACAACCCGGCTCTGGATATCCGCGCTGTTCGCCGTATCGAGAGCGAAAGCATTACGGCCGGACTGAACGTGCGTGGCACCGCCCAGCTACCGGTGCTGACGGTGTTCTCCGTACCCGCGCGTGACAACGCCGATGCCCTTTCCTATCTGATGACCGGAAAGGCGCTCGCCGGTGGTGCCTCGTTCACTTTCGGCAGATATCTCTCTCCGAAGCTCTATCTCAGCTACGGCGTTGGGATTTTCGAACCCGGCGAAGTGGTCACCCTGCGCTATCTGTTCAACCCGAGCTGGAATTTCGAGGCTGTAAACGCCACCGAGGGCAGCCGCGCCGGCATCAACTACCGGATAGAAAAGTAGGCGCCAATGAACGGCAGCAAATCGGATCCCGACGAGTTCGAGTCTGATTCAACAACAGACGCGTCAGCGTCGATGCATCCCAGGGCCCGCGAGCTCAAGCGCCTGCTCAGCCTTGAACCTCACGTGGAAGGCGGGCACTACCGCAGGATCCATGAATCCTCGCTCACCACTGCCTTCGGTAGGGAGGCGCGTCCAAGGCTCGCGTCCAGCTCGATCTACTACCTGCTATGTGCGGGAGAATTCAGCCGGTGGCACCGAATTGATGCCGATGAAATCTGGAACTGGTACGAGGGTGAGCCTCTGGAGCTGTTGCTACTGGATCCACGCGATCGCTGCGTAACCCGGCACCAGCTCGGGCCGGCCAGTGAAGCAGCGGCACCCGTGTGGTTCGTACCTCCCGGCTGCTGGCAGGCCGCCCGGCCACTCGGCAGCCATGCACTGGTGGGTTGTACGGTCACGCCGGGTTTCGAGTGGGAGGGATTCACCACGCTGGACACCCAACCGGAAATCGCCGCCCTGCTGGAGGAGATTGATATGTGCCTGATGGCGTTGCGCTGAGACGATTGCACCTGAGGCACCGAGCCTCGCGTTCAGCGCTTGTCCAGTCAGACAATGGCATGACTGGAACCCGCGCAAACCGGACCAACCCGCCAGGCTTGCGTATTTGCGATACCGCTCTGTCGAAAATCCTGCCTACCTTTCCTGGAGACATCATGGCCACGACCAAGTCGAGCAAGACCAAGGCAACGAAGAAA
>NZ_JBAWHJ010000259.1:0-9979 GCF_049593775.1 Dokdonella sp.
ATTTCGTTGCCAAGGACGAGAATTTCCTCGCCTTTGCTGACCAGGTGGCCACCGCTGCACTGGAAGTCTCCGATATCGATGCACTGAAGGCGGCTCCGTTCGCTGGCGGTGGCACGGTCGAGGAAGCTCGCGCTGCCGTTATCGCCAAGGTGGGCGAGAACGTACAGCTGCGTCGCATGGTGAGCATCGACAGCAGCAATACGGTTGCCGGCTACCTGCACGGCGGTCGCATCGGCGTGATCGTCGAGGTCAAGGGCGGCTCGCCCGAGCTGGCTCGCGGCCTTGCCATGCATATCGCCGCCATGAATCCTCCGCACATCTCCGAAAAGGATGTGCCGGCCGAATTCATCGCCAAGGAAAAGGAAATCGAGCTGGCCAAGATGTCCGACAAGGACAAGTCCAAGCCACCGGAAATCCTTGAAAAGATCATCAGCGGCAAGGTCAACAAGATCGTCAACGATGTCACCTTGACCGGCCAGCCCTACGTGCTTGATACCAACGAAAACGTCGGCAACGTGCTCAAGAAGGAAGGCGCCGAAGTGATCAGCTTCCACCGCCTGGTGGTTGGCGAAGGCATCGAGAAGGTGGTTGAAGATTACGCTGCCGAAGTGATGAAGCAGGCCGGCCTGGCCTGATTCACGGCTCCAGCGCCAATACCGGAAAGCCGCGATTTATCGCGGCTTTTTGTTATCCGGCCTTTCTTGAGCTGATTCTTTTCGCCAAGTGCCGCGGCCCTCGATGTACTACCGATCAAGGAAAGCCCCGGCGAAGGTACGCCCGGAGTTGGCGGAGCCGATCAAGACGCTGATCGAAAATGAGCCGTCGTTCGGGTATCGCACCGTGGCGGGCTGGCTCGACATGAACAAGAACAGCGTGCAGCGCATCTTCCAACTCAAGGGCTGGCAGGTGCGCAAGCGCGCCGTTGGTTGCCGACCACGCATTGAATCGAACACTCAGCGACTGGATTCCAGTTCTACAACACCGAGCAGCCGCATCAGGCATTCGCCGTGAAAACCCCTGCTCAAGCGTATGCTTTGGTGGCCTGACCTGTGCAGAAAGTGCTGGGTCAATACAGGCAGCCAATGCGAAACCGTCACCAAGCTCGCAAGATTATGCTCACGAACAAGCAGGACAGGACACTAGCTCCGTCGTGCCAGAATTACTTCATGCGACTCGTACCACGGTGCGAGCGCTTTTGGCTTGATGATCTCGACCCGCTCGAATCCCGCAGCATCCAGTTTGGCAATGATATCTGTCCCGTAGTCCCGATAGGCAAGAATTCCCGCTCCTCTTTGCCAGGGATCCGTGTGGTACACGGGCTCAAGCAGATACTCGATATCTGGCCCGACTCCTCGCGCCCGCTCGATTGTTTTGGTTTGGCCTGACATGGGGACGGTGAACATCATCATGCCGCCAACCTTGAGCACGCGCCGCAGCTCCGCGAATGCGGCACCATCATCTGGCACGTGCTCCAACACTTCCGTGTGGGTGACAAGGTCGAAACACTCATTCGGATAGGTGAGGCATTGAACGTCTTCGCAACGGACACCGTTCACTGTCTGCCCCGGTTCCACAGCCTCACTGAACTCAGACAGCGAAACTCTACGGGCATTCCCCTCGATATATTTTACATACGGGCCGCTGGCGGATAGCTCACACACATCCATCTGCGACATATCCGCAACCTTGTCGCGCAACACTTGTCCCAATGCGAGATGTACTTCGCTGGCCGCGCATCGGATGCAGCGCAGTCCGCTGGATTCTGCATTTAGCCTCAGCATGAGCGTGCGCCCACAAAACGGACAGATTGAGGACGCCAATGAAAACTCGGACAATTTCAAGGATCGAAGACCATGCAGAATCCGCCTTACGATCTTCATATTTTTATTGCGCCCCAAAATGTATCGACCAGTTTGATGGGCTCAATTCTAGTACAGACGGCAGGCGGCCTGGCTGATGATGAGAGTTGGCCTTGTTTGTCTGGACAGCAATTCTGGTTCAAAGGCAAGAAGCAGTAGCAACCGGCCTGCCTGACGCTGCTGCACGTGGCAGATCGCTCCAACTCCCCTACAATAGACGTGATTTGCCATCCCCTGGAGCGCCTCATGCCTGCGATCAAGTACAAACGCATCCTCCTGAAGCTCTCCGGCGAAGCCCTCATGGGCGAATCCGACTACGGCATTGATCCGAAAGTCATCGGCAAGCTTGCGAGAGAAATCATCGATGTACGCAACGCGGGGGTGCAGGTCGGCGTCGTCATCGGCGGTGGCAATATCTTCCGCGGCGCCGGATTGGCCGCGTCGGGCATGGACAGGGTCACTGGCGACCATATGGGCATGCTGGCCACGGTCATGAACGCGCTGGCCATGCAGGATGCGATTGAACGCGCCGGCGGAACCGCACGCACGATGAGCGCGATCAAGATCAATGAAGTCTGCGAGGACTTCATTCGCCGCCGGGCGATTCGTCACCTGGAGAAGAACCGTGTCGTCCTGTTCGCTGCAGGTACAGGCAATCCGTTCTTCACGACCGACTCGGCCGCTGCTCTGCGCGCCATCGAGGTCGGCGCCGACCTGTTGCTCAAGGCAACCAAGGTCGATGGCGTCTATTCGGCGGACCCCTCAAAAGACCCAAGCGCCACGCGCTATGACACGCTGAGCTACGACGAGGTGATCCAGCGCAACCTGCAGGTCATGGACACCAGCGCAATTGCGCTGAGCAGGGACCACCGAATTCCCCTTCGCGTCTATGACATGTCGCGCGAAGGCGACCTCATGCGCATCATGCAGGGCGAGCAGATTGGCACCCTCGTAGGCGGTGATGGCCACTGAGCCGTCAGCATCAACAAGAGTTTCACGTCCGCAGACATGCCCCCGCTCCGTGATCATCACGACTGTGCCCAATCCAAGGCCGCTGCGGTCAAGCTCACGCGCGTGACGTAACGTTCAGCCAGCCCGGACATCCTGTCCGTGGCTTCATGCCGGCCAGTTGGACGGTGAGCTTCGTCATTGCCCGCTCGCTGACATTACTCCCGTAGTTCCGGGCGCCATGTCTCGCCGACGTCCGCATTTGCCGGCGGTACGCATACCTCACGCAAGATGGCGTGATCCAGCAGGCCTCACCAGGACAACGACTCCCCGTCCGAAATGACTCCACGGCCGTGGCTAGCGGGCAATGTTCGACTGCACCTCCGTACGCGGTCAGGCTCAGCGACGCATCATGGCTTCCTGACCGCGGGAGTCGGCCCAATCGTCAGTGCCTGCCTCGCTTTCGGACAAGGTCGACGCCGGAGATTGGATCACGACTGGTATACTCCGGCAGCTCAAGAACCTGCCGGAGTCAGCATGCTCGAACCCATCAAGAAAGACGCCCAGACACGCATGACCAAAAGCGTGGAATCACTGCGCCAGGATCTCACTCACCTGCGTACCGGTCGTGCCAGCGTAGCTCTGGTCGACCAGATCGTGGTTCCCTACTACGGTTCCGACATGCCGCTGACCCAGGTCGCCAACGTGGCCGTCGCAGACGCGCGTTCGCTGACCATCACGCCATTCGAAAAACCGATGGTGGCAATCGTCGAGAAAGCCATCCTGGGCTCCAATCTGGGCCTGACTCCAACCACGGTTGGCCAGGTCATCCGCATCAACTTGCCGGCCCTGACCGAACAGCGCCGCAAGGAGTTGTCCAAGCAGGTCGCTGGCGAAGGTGAAAATGCCAAGGTCGCCATCCGCAACATCCGTCGCGATGCGATCCATCACATCAAGGAACTGCTCAAGGACAAGCAGATCAGTGAGGACGAGGAGCGCCGTGCCGAGGACGATATCCAGAAACTGACCGACCGGTTCGTCAAGGAAGTCGATGGCGTGGTCAAGAACAAGGAAGACGAATTGATGGCGATCTGAGCCGTCGATCCGTTAGCCCTCCCCCATGAACTCCGCCACAGCGAGCGCAGAAAAGCCGCGCGTGCCGCGTCATGTTGCCATCGTCATGGATGGCAATGGACGCTGGGCGGAGCGACGCCATCGGCCACGCAGCTTTGGTCACCGCGAAGGCCAGAAAGCCCTGCGCGCGACGGTAGAGTATTGCCTGCGCAAGGAAATCCGCGCGCTGACACTGTTTGCGTTCTCCAGTGAGAACTGGAAACGCCCGGCGGGAGAAGTCGGCGCACTGATGCAGTTGTTCCTCAAGGCTCTGGATCGCGAGGTCGACGAGCTTCACGGCTACGGCGTGCGTATCGAATTCATCGGCGATCTGTCGGCATTTTCGACCGAACTGCGCGAACGCATGCACAAGGCCATGGACAAGACGCGCGACAACACTGCGCTGTTCGCCAACGTCGCCGTGAACTATGGCGGCCGCTGGGACATCGCCGAAGCAGCGCGCCGCGCGGCAATGGCTGTGGCCCGAGGCGAGCTGGCCGTCGATTCGATAAACGAGGAGTCCCTGGCTGCCTACTTCTCACTGGCCGGGCAACCCCCGGTTGACCTGTTCATCCGCACCGGCGGCGAACAGCGCATCAGCAATTTCCTGCTCTGGCAGCTCGCCTATGCCGAACTGGTTTTCGTCGATACGCTGTGGCCAGATGTCGATGCGTCCATACTCGACAACGCAATTGACGTGTTCGCCAGCCGCGAGCGTCGCTTCGGGCAGACCTCCGCACAGGTTGCCAGCAATTCCGCACAGGGAGCCGCATGAAACAGCGAATACTGACCGGCCTGGTACTCGCACCGATTGCAGTGGCCGCAATCCTGCTTTCCTCGGCATCGTTGTTCGCCGGCCTGCTGGCCGGCATCTGGATATTGACTCTCTGGGAATGGACGCGGCTGATCGGAATACGCAGCATGGTCACGCGCGTGCTGTTCCTGCTCGTCGGCGGCGGCCTGATGGCCGGATTGTGGATGGTCCAGGGCAGCTGGATCTGGTGGCTCAGCATTGGCCTGGGTCTGCTCTGGTGGCTGCTCAGTGTGCTCTGGATGCGACATTTTTCGTTCGGCGCATCGCCGACGCCACGCAATCGCGTCGTCAAGCTGGTGGCTGGCATCCTGGCTCTGATTCCTGCCTGGGTCGCCCTGGTGGAACTGCACGGCCAAGCCAATCTGGGGCCTGCCTGGACGCTGCTCGCCCTGGTACTGGTCTGGTCGGCAGACTCGTTTGCCTACTTCGTGGGCAGTCGATACGGACGCACCAAGCTGGCCCCGCGCATCAGCCCGGGCAAAACCCGCGAAGGCGTCTGGGGCGCCATGGTCGGCACCGCCATGGTCGCCTTCGTTGGCGGCTGGTGGCTTGATGAGCGCGGCATTCCGCTGATCCTGCTGATCCTGCTGGCCCTGCTGTGCGTGATTTACTCGGTCATCGGCGATCTGTTCGAAAGCCTGATGAAGCGCCAGGCCAACGTGAAGGACTCTGGCGCGCTGTTTCCCGGTCACGGCGGACTGCTTGATCGACTTGATGGCGTATTTGCCGCGATACCCCTGTTTGCTGCCGGCAAGACCCTGATCGACATCCTCTATCCCACATGATGCGTATCGCGCTACTGGGCGCGACCGGCTCCATCGGTGCCAGCACCCTCGACGTCGTCGCGCGACACCCACAAGCGTTTCGCGCCAGCGTGCTTTCCGCACATCAGAACGTCGATGGGCTGGTTGAGCTGTGCCGGACGTTCCGTCCGGACCTTGCCGTCATCGCCGACCCGGCCCTTGAGGGCGAACTGGTTCGGAAATTGCGCGCTGCGAACGTGGAATCACGCGTCCTGGCAGGCCCCGGCGGCCTGGTTGAGGCGGCGGCCGGCAACCATGCCGACAGTGTTGTCGCGGCAATCGTTGGCGCGGCCGGCCTGGAGTCCACCCTCGCGGCTGCCCGCTCGGGCAAGCGCCTGCTGCTGGCAAACAAGGAATCCGTCGTCATGGCCGGGGGCCTGCTCAAGGCAGCCCTGGACGAAGGCGGCGGAGAATTGCTGCCTGTCGATTCCGAGCACAATGCCGTGTTCCAGTGTCTTCCTGGCGGCCGGCCGGACCTTCGCGAGGCAGGGGTCCGACGGATCATCCTGACCGCATCCGGAGGACCATTCCGTGGCCGCCAACGCGCCGATCTGGTCGATGTCACGCCGGATATGGCCTGCGCCCACCCGAAATGGAGCATGGGTCGTAAAATTTCGGTTGATTCAGCAACCTTGATGAACAAGGGCCTGGAGGTTATCGAGGCACATTTCCTGTTTGCTGCCGCTGCTTCGGAAATCGATGTAGTGGTGCATCCGCAAAGTATCGTGCACTCCCTGGTCGAGTATCGGGACGGCTCGGTCCTGGCCCAACTGGGAAATCCGGACATGCGTACGGCAATTGCCTATGCCCTGGCCTGGCCGGGACGCATTGACGCAGGCGTATCCGCGCTGGACCTGATCGCGACAGCCCGCCTGGATTTCGAAGCAGTCGACCGCGACACCTTCCGCTGCCTCGACCTCGCTTATCAGGCCCTGGCCAGCGGCGGGACGGCTCCCGCCACACTGAATGCCGCCAATGAAGAGGCCGTGGCAGCGTTTCTTGCCGGGCAATTGCCGTTCCTTTCAATCGCGACCGTCATCGAGGAAAGCCTGGCACGCGTGCCCAGCACGTCAATTGATACCCTGGCCGGCCTGCTTGACAGTGATTTAACCGCGCGACGTGAAGCACAACGTATCATTGCAGGCTTGGTTACATGATCATCGAGATGTGTGAATGAACGAGTTCTTCGGATCGGCGTGGTGGCTGATCGTCACTTTGGGCCTGCTGGTTACCTTCCACGAATTCGGCCATTTCATCGTAGCCCGCTGGTGCGGGGTCAAGGTCCTGCGATTCTCGGTAGGCTTCGGAAAACCGCTCTGGATGCGCCGTGACCGCCGCGGAACCGAATTCGCAATCGCCGCCATTCCGCTTGGCGGCTACGTCAAGATGCTGGATGAGCGCGAATCCGAGGTTTCACCGGAAGAGCTCGATCAGGCCCACAATCGCAAACCGGTTGGCCAGCGCATGGCCATTGCTGCGGCTGGGCCTGCCTTCAACCTGATTTTCACGGTCGCCGCGTTCTGGCTGATGTTCGTCGTCGGCAAGCCTGATTTCATTCCAATCGTGGACGCTCCCAATGGCATCGCTGCCGAGGCGGGCATGCAGGCCGGCGACCGCATCGAAAACATCAACGGAGATTCGATCGACTCCTGGAGCACGGCGCTTCAGAAACTCGGCGAAAATGCCGTCGGACGCATCGATACGCAAGTCGACGTGGTCACGGCTGCTGGCGGTCAAGCGACGCGAGAATTCCGGTTCAGCACCCTCACGGATGATGTTGGCGAAGACCAGCTTTTCGACGAAATCGGCCTGCGCTTGCAGCCACGCGAACGCGAAGCCGTTATCGGGCGCCTGAGCGACGGCTTGCCGGCCAAGGCGGCCGGGCTCGAAGTCGGTGATCGTATCCTGCGCATCAACGGGCGTGACGTTGCGACTTTTTCCGACATTGAAACCCTGATTCCGGAAGAAGCCGGGAAAAATCCCAGCCTTGCCCTGAAAATCCAGCGTGGCAACGAGCAACTGGACATGACCCTGGCCGCGACCGAAGTCACGGAGGCGGATGGCAGCAAGCGCTACCTGATCGGCATTGGCAGCAGCTCCGGCCACGACGCCACCCTGAAGTACGGCCCGCTCGAGGCCGTACCCAGAGCGTTCGAGAAAACCTGGGACGTCACCAAAAGCTCGCTTGG
This sequence comes from Dokdonella sp., assembly GCF_049593775.1. GTDB lineage: Bacteria > Pseudomonadota > Gammaproteobacteria > Xanthomonadales > Rhodanobacteraceae > Dokdonella. The sequence continues at coordinate 7,727 of NZ_JBAWHJ010000259.1, forward strand.
CATGCTGAAAATGCTTCTGGTCGGCCAGGCTGGCCTGGAAAACCTGTCAGGACCGATCACGATCGCCCGATTTGCCAATGGATCGGCGCAAATGGGCCTTGCCTGGTTCCTCAATTTCCTTGCCATCATTTCGCTGTCCCTTGCGATAATCAACCTTTTGCCGATACCGATCTTGGACGGCGGCCACTTGCTGTATTACCTTATCGAACTGATAAAAGGCAGTCCGGTAAGTGAACGCACCCAGATTGCAGGTCAGTATGTCGGCCTGATGATGCTCGTGGCCCTGATGGGGCTGGCGTTCTACAACGATATCCTTCGGCTCGTACACTGAGCCGGTTCTGCCTCAAAACAACGGATGCGGTGCGCCCTCACCGCAAGCCGGCCCTGCCTCAATGGAAGTGACGATGAAGCGTATCGCCGCCCTGCTCTTGCTTGCCTGGCTCAGCACCCAGGATGCCCTCGCCTTCGACACGTTCACCGTGTCGGACATTCGTATTGATGGTCTCTCGCGTATTGCGCCGGGTACCGTGTTTACCTACCTGCCAGTGGAGAAGGGCGACAGCCTGACGCCCGATCGCGCAGAACAGGCCATTCGCGCCCTGTACAGCACCGGCTTCTTCAACGATGTCTCCCTGAACCGCCAGGGCAACATCCTTGTCGTCACGATTGTCGAACGCCCCTCGATCTCCAAAGTGGCGCTGCGCGGCAACAAGGACCTGAAAGACGAGGATCTGCGTAACGGCCTCAAGGGTATCGGCCTGGCGGAAGGTGAAACCTTCGACCGCCTCAAGCTTGATTCCGTGCAGCAGGAATTGACCCGGCAGTACTACAACCGCGGAAAATACAACGTCACGGTGAAAACTTCGGTGGTCAATCTCGACCGCAACCGCGTCGAGGTTGCGATCAATATCACCGAGGGAAAGCCTGCCAAGATCAAGCACCTGAACATCGTCGGCAACGAGTCGTTCAAGGAAAAGAAGATCATCGAAGACTTCCAGTCGGACACAACCAACTGGACTTCCTGGTATTCCAAGGACGACCAGTATTCGAGAGAGAAGATGTCCGGCGATCTCGAGCGGCTTTCGTCGTTCTACCTCGATCGCGGCTATGTCGATTTCACGGTGGATTCGACCCAGGTCTCGATGAGCCCGGACAAGCGGAAGATGTATGTCGTCGCCAATATCAAGGAAGGCGATGTCTACACGGTCACCGATATCAACCTGACGGGTGACCTCGTCCTCAAGGACGAAGACCTGCGCAAGCAGTTGAGCATCGCGTCCGGGGAGATTTTTTCTCGCAAGAAGGTCGAGCAGTCGGCCGACGCGATCACCTCGGTGCTGTCGAACATTGGCTATGCCTTTGCCGAGGTCAATCCGATTCCCGATATCAACCGGGAAACACGCGAAGTCGGACTCAATTTCCAGGTGATTCCGGGCAAGCGTGTCTACGTGCGTCGCATTACCTTCAAGGGCAACCTGCATACCGAAGATCAGGTTCTGCGTCGTGAAATGCGCCAGCTGGAAGGTGCCTGGTATTCGCAGGCCGCGATCGACCGCTCCAAGATTCGCCTGCAGCGCCTGGGCTACTTCAGCGCCATCAACATCGAAACGCCGCGGGTTCCCGGACAGGAGGACCAGGTTGACCTGCTCGTCGAGGTCGCAGAACAGCCGTCCGGAAACTTTACGTTCGGCGTGGGCTATTCGCAGGTCCAGGGCCTGATCACGAGTATTGCCGTACAGCAGAACAACTTCTTTGGCACCGGCGACCGGGTTGGCCTTACCTGGCAGCAAAGCTCGTATCTCAAGTCCTACGTGCTGTCCTATTTCGAGCCCTACCTGACCGACGACGGTATCGGTCTCGGCTATGACATCAGCCATCGCGAGCTGGACTCCGGGCAGGCCAACATCGCCAACTACCTGACCAACTCGGACAATTTCAGTGCGAATATAGGCCTGCCATTGACCGAGAGCGACTCCCTGCTTGCGCGTATCGGCGTCAGTCAGACCGAAATCACGACCTTTTCACCCGGGACGCCGCAGGCATTCGTCGATTACCTGACTGCACTCGATCACCGCACGTTCCATACCTGGGGCATGGAGTTTTCCTGGGCGCACGACACGCGTAACAAGTACTACAACCCGACCCGTGGCTCGTTGCAGACGGTTTCTGCCGAATTCTCGCTGCCGGGATCCACCGTGGAGTACTTCAAGTTCAGGTACCTCTACTCGCAATACATCCCAATCACGCAAAAGC